>NZ_BMPP01000005.1 GCF_014647655.1 Deinococcus malanensis | reverse complement strand
CTGGGCCTGGGGGCTGTTGGCCTGCTGTCCGCAGGCGGCGAGGAGCATGGTGGCAGAAAGCGTGATGGCGTGAAGTTTCTTGGTCTTCATGGTGTTCCCCCTGGTGCGTTGTGCAGTGCTTTGGTGTGACTCCAAGGTAGAAACAGGCACTCAAAAAAAAGTCAAAAATGGCGTTCTGGGATCTCCATGAAGTCTTTAAGCTGTTCACATCTGCTTGACCATGCGCCCACCACAGTGTTTTCGTCATGCTTTCGCCGAGCTGCCGAGTTGGCCTGAATGAGGAATGAGCCAAGGTGTGGCCGTTTCCTGTTCTCGCCAAGCCTTTCCATTGGCTCTCGTTTTGTCTGATCCTTTCCGGTGAGGCGTCCTGGCCTGAGCATCAGACGTCAGTGTTCAAGCCTGAAGACCGGGTGCTCTGATGCCTGGGGGTGGATGCAAGCACTCGATTCGTGAATTCCAGAACTGGTCTGGCAGCTGCGTGGCAGGATTGCCAGGAATTTCGGGCATCGGGCGCTACGACATTGCTGCGACGTTATGGAGAACCCTCCAGAGAAGACTCACAACTGGTGCAGCTTCCCTTCTGCGGTGAGGGCTGTCCTTCTCTTTCCTGGACAGCCTCTCTGTTCCCTGTCCGCGCAGCGTGCTAGCATCAAATCCCGGAGGCCGAGCGCCCCGGTTTTTCGTTTTATGCCCCCACACCTCAACCCGCACCCGGGGGGCAGGCGCTCGCGGTCAGACATGAAATACATCTTTGTAACGGGCGGCGTGGTCAGCAGCCTTGGAAAGGGCGTGGCCAGCGCCAGTCTGGGTGCCCTGCTGCGGGCGCGCGGCTATAAGGTCACGGCCGTCAAGATCGATCCCTATATCAACATCGACGCGGGCACCATGCGGCCCTACGAGCACGGCGAGGTCTTCGTCACGGCCTCGGGCGCCGAGACGGATCTGGACATCGGCAACTACGAGCGCTTTCTGGACCTGGACATTCCCGCGGGCAGCAACATCACCACCGGGCAGGTCTACCAGCAAGTCATCCGCAAGGAGCGCGCCGGGGACTACCTGTCTCAGACGGTGCAGGTCATTCCGCACGTCACCGACGAGATCAAGCACCGTATCCGTATGGCCGGTGAGACGGCTGGCGCCGAAATCGTCCTGATCGAGGTAGGCGGCACGGTCGGGGACATCGAGTCGCTGCCGTTCCTGGAAGCCATCCGGCAGTTCAAGTTCGACGAGGGCGACGAGAACGTGCTGTTCCTGCACCTCACCCTGGTGCCGTATCTGGGCACCAGCAACGAGTTCAAGACCAAGCCCACCCAGCACAGCGTGGCAACCCTGCGCAGCGTCGGCATCAGCCCTGACATCGTGATGGTGCGTAGCAAGACCAAGCTGCCGTCCGAGATCACCCGCAAGATCGCCCTCTTTACCAGCGTGCGCGAGAACCGCGTGTTCTCCAGTTACGACGTCAACCACGTCTACGAGGTACCGCTGACCCTGGAAGAGCAGGGGCTTGGGAAGGTCGTTGAGGACCTGCTGGGCCTCGAACGCACCATGCCCAACCTGGGCGTGTGGACCAATGCGGTCCGGACCATCAAGCAGCCCACCCGCGAGGTCACGATCGCCATTGCCGGCAAGTACACCGAAATGCCCGACGCCTACCTGTCGCTGATGGAATCACTGACCCACGCGGGCATTGCCAACGACGCGCGCGTGAACATCCGCTGGGTCAACGCTGAGGAGCTGGCCGATGGCGGCGAGGGCGCACTGGCCGCGCAGCTGGGCAACGCCGACGGCATTCTGGTGCCCGGGGGCTTCGGGATCCGCGGTATCGAGGGCAAGGTCAAGGCCGCCGAGTACGCCCGCACGCGCGGCGTGCCTTATCTGGGCATCTGCCTGGGCATGCAGATCGCGGTGATCGAGTACGCGCGTCACGTGGCGGGCCTGGACGGAGCCAACAGTGCCGAGTTCGACGAGTATGCCCCGCACAAAGTCATCGACCTGATGCCCGAGCAGCTGGAGGTCGCGGGCATGGGCGGCACCATGCGCCTGGGTGACTGGCCCATGGACCTGCGCGGCGGGACCACCATCGCCGAGCTGTACGGTGTGCCTCAGGGCGGCACGGTCAAGGAGCGCCACCGTCACCGTTACGAAGTCAACCCCGCCTACACCGGGCAGCTTCAGGACGCCGGACTGACCATCAGCGGCGTCACCCCCGGCGTGGCCGGACGCGGCGCCGGTCTGGTGGAAAGCGTGGAAATCGCTGGACATCCCTTCTTCGTGGCGCTGCAGGCCCATCCTGAGTTCAAGAGCCGGCCCATGCGCCCCAGCCCGCCATTTGCAGGTTTCGTGAAGGCGGCTCTGGGCGGTCAGAGCTCGGACCGGCAGGGCCACGAGACGACCACCGCCAGCGTCTGAGGCGAACAGAGCATGTCACCCCTGGGATTCTTCCCAGGGGTGTTTCTACGCAGCTGACCGGCATCCGCTGTCCCACAGGTGGAAGATCTGCAGTGGGCATGGACTCCTCCAGCCGCACCACATGGCCGTCCGGAAGCTGCACCCACGGCCGGGCACTTGCCGGGCTCCGGCCGGACTGTCCCGGGTCCAGCAGGGTCGCGTCATGCGTCACGTGCCGGGCTGCCACGTAGGGCAGTTCCTCCTGCAGCAGGCTGGGCAGCACCTGACTGCCCACCCAGGTCAGAGACAGGAGAAGCACCAGCGCGAACGCCATCTGGCTTCGTCGGTGGTTCCGCAGGTCCCGCGCCGTGGGCTTCACGCCCAACCTGGGTCGGCCATGCTCAGACCTTCGCCGCCCGCAGTTTCTGGCACTCGGGGCAAAAATGGGTGCCCCGCTGTCCCAGGACGATCTTCTCGATGGAGGTGCCGCAGCGCTCGCATGGCTGGCCGTCGCGGGCATAGGCACGGTGACTGAACTGGAACAGGCCGCTGACCCCGTCGTGCTGCTGGTAGGTGCCGTCACTCAGGGTGCTGCCGCCGGCTTCGACAGCTGCCGTCATCACATCGCGGATGGCCTGGTACAGCCGCCGCGCCTCGTCGGCCTTCAGGCGGGTCTGGGCCGGGTGAATGCGGGCCATCCACAGGCTCTCGTCGGCATAGATGTTGCCCACCCCACTGACCGGCTTCTGCGACAGCAGCCAGGGCTTCACGGCGCCGCAATGGGCTGCGGCCTTTACAAACTCCTGTTCACGGAACTCCTCGGACAGGGGCTCGGGGCCCATACCGGCCAGCGTGGGCATCGCGGCGTACTCGCCGGGGCGCACCACGGCCATCTTGCCGAAGCGGCGGGAGTCGTCGAAGTGGAGCGTGCCAGCGTCGGTGCTGAGCGTCACCCGGGTATGTTTACCCCCTTCCAGACGGAAGCCCCCGGTCATGCCCAGGTGCACGATCAGTTCCAGGTCGTGCGGGTCCTCGTCGGCGGCGTCGGCAGCCACAAGCTGCAGCATCAGATACTTGCCACGCCTGCTCAGGCCCCGGACACGCCGGCCCTCGGCGAGGTGCGTGTCGCGGTAGCGGTGCGGCGAATCATGTTCGACTCGCCGGATCACGCGGCCTTTGAGGAGGGGCTCGATTTTGCGGCGGGTGGTTTCCACTTCCGGCAGTTCCGGCATACGCCGAGCATAGCGGCCCGGCGATGGCCCAGACCGTAAGCGTAGACTCGGGCTCCTGCCCATGTTGCTTCTGACCGGTTTCGAGCCGTTTTATACGCCCCCAATCCCTCGGCTGAGACCGCGCAGGTCCTCGATGGCGAGCAGGTGGGGGACCTGCGCATCCACTCGGCCTTGTTGCTGGTCGAACCTCAGGCCTCCATGCAGGCCCTGAACCGGCTGATAAATCAGCTGCAGCCGGCCGGCGTGCTGCTCACGGGTCTGGCCGCCGGCCGCCCGCAGGTCACCCTGGAGCGGGCGGCCGTGAACATCATGGACTTCAGCATTCCCGACAACGCCGGTGGCCAGTACCAGGACACGCCGGTCTGCGCGGAGGAGGACGTGCCGGCCGCGTACCTCAGCAGCCTGCCGCTGCGGCCCATCCTGGCGGCCTGGCGCGAGGCTGGGATTCCCGGGCACATCAGCGACACCGCCGGACTGTACGTGTGCAATGTCGTGATGTATCACGCCCTGCACGAGTTGCGTCTCCCTGGGCGTCCTGAGGTGCCCTGTGACTTCCTGCATGTGCCGGCCAACTCATGGGTTGCCCTGAGCGTTCCCGGCGACCGGCCGCCTCTTCCCTATCTTTCGCAGGAAGAAATCACGCGGGCCGTGCAGCTGGCCGCGCAGACGATGGCACAGCCAGAGATGGTCACGGTGGCGGCATAACGCGGGCCGCTGCTGCCCTCAGCCTGAGTCTGCCCCACGCTACGGAAACGGAGCGCGGCCCGGTATCCAGCGGCCCTGTGCACCACCGGCCCAGTGCCAGTCTCCTTCAGCCGGGCGGCTTTCCAGTGCTGACCTCACGGCCCCGAGCGACACCCGCCGCGCGAAACGGGTACGGGCATGCCAGACGGCCAGCGCCCGTTCCGGCTGCCCGGGTCCCGCACCGCGGAGCGCCGCAGCAGCGCGGTTGACTGCCAGATCGAACAGGGCGGCCGGCACCTGACCCGCCGGATTCTCCCCCGCAGGATCGGGGGGCATCAGGAAGGGACGTTCCTCCGGCACGGCTCCCTTTCCGGGATCAGGCGCTGCGCACACGCGAGGCGTGCGCCGCGATGAGGCCGGCGGTCCACAGCAGCTCACGGTGATGTTCGAGCAGCAGATCGCGCACGGCCTTGCCATGTGGCAGTCGGGCACTCAACTGCACCTCACCCAGCACCGGCAGAACCTCCTGTTCCCACTCCGCCAGCCGTGTCAGGCCGGCGTCACCGGGCGGCACAGGGGTCCCGGCCACAGCCGCCAACTGGGTCCAGACCGACCGTTTACTGGACGTCAGACCAGCGACCAGCGCGGCCACCCGCGGCGGTGGCTGCCCATCCGCCAGGGCCAGCGCTGCCCGCACCGAGAAATGCGGGCCGTTCATGGCCGCGGCAAACAGCGGGGCCAGCTCGGAGCCGGTCAGCCTCATGAGGTAGGTTGTCCGCCCCGGACGCGGTGGATCACGAGTTCGAAGGTGTCGCCGCTGCGGGTCAGGCGGCCCTGCTCCAGCAGCCGCGCGGTCACAGCGCGGGCCTGCTCGTCGCTCAGCGGGCTGCTGCGGTTCAGGTCAGCCAGCGTGAAGCGGCCACCCAGACGGTGCGCGAGGCGCTCGACCATGCGCTCCTGGATATCAGGGCGCGGTCCGGTACTCAGCTGGCGCGCGAACAGACGCCACACCAGCACGGCGATCAGCAGGCCGACCAGCAGTTCCAGCGGCCACAGCCGTGCGGCCAGGGCCGGGTCGCCAACCTGCTGACCAAGCTCGCGCAGGGCAGTGCGGGCCGAGGCCAGCTGTTCCTGGCCCGCGCCGCTGGCTTCCAGACGCCGCAGGGCGCCGCGGGCGCGCAGGTACTGCATCACCCCGCCCAGATCACCGCGCACATAGGCGGCGCCATATGCGATCAGGGCCGCAGACAACCCTGCGACAGCCGGAAGAATCAGGCGGAGGACGTTCACGCCCTGCATGCTACGGCCTGAGGCAGCAAGAGGACCGTTACCTGCTCCCATTGCCTGAGCCTGGGCGGCGTCCAGGGCGAACCTGCCGGACAGCCAGCCGCAGGTCCTGCAGCGCCGCGGCCGGGTCACCTGCCGCATACCGCGCCGTGTGATAGGCGGCCCGCACCTCGCCAAGCTGCTCCCGGAGGTGCGGGTGCCTCGCGGCCGCGCGCTCCAGGTAAGCGGTGACGGTCTCGCCCGGAGCGCGCGGCACTCCCAGCCGCGCCCCCAGGTCATGCAGGGAACGTGCCGCCGGGTCCTTCGGGCGGGCCTGCGCGCGCTGCAGCAGGAAAGCGGGCACAAACGCCAGCGTCAGCAGCAGCGGAAGCACCACCAGATAAGGCACGCTGCCCACATCCCCCAGCCCGGCGCGGGTCAGCAGGTCGCGCTGCTGGGCACTGTCGTATCCGACCACCCATTCGTTCCAGCGGTTCTGAACAGCGTCGAGGCGCAGTCTGAGCTGCGCAGTCGGGCCTGGCTCGGCTGCCGTGGTGGCCTGAGGCTGCGTGAGGGCCGTGCTCAGGTTGGTGTTGACCCGCGCGGGGGCAACCACGGCGGTCGGGTCCACCCGCACCCAGCCCTGCTCCGGCAGCCAGACCTCGGTCCAGGCGTGGGCGTCCTGCTGGCGCACGATCATGTACCCGCCATCGGGGTTGATTTCGCCGCCCAGGTAGCCGCCCACGATCCGCGCCGGCAGGCCGGCGGCGCGCATCAGGAAGGCAAAGGAACTGGCGTAATGCTCACAAAAGCCCGTGCGGCTGCCGAACAGAAAGGCGTCCACCCGGTTCGCTTCCGGCAGCGTGGGCGGCGAGAGGGTATAGGTAAAGCCGCCCCGGCGCAGATAGTTCAGCGCCGCCTCGATGCGCCGCTGCGGGGGCAGAGTCTGCCAGCCCTGGGCCAGCGCCCGGGCCCGTGGGCTCTGGCCTTCCGGCAGGATCAGGTCAAACGACAGCCGCTCGCGGTGCTCCGAAACGCCCAGCCGGGCCGGCCGACTTTCCAGCAGATAGCGCCGCCGTGTTCCCGAGGGCCGGAAGGTCGCCGCCTGGAACGCACTGGTCAGCACAGCCCCCTGCGGCGCCCGGGTAGGCGCGTCCAGGGCCAGCAGCCAGGGGGAGCCGTTGGGCTCCAGCGTCAGGCTGTAGATCCAGACCGGGCCGGTCGGTTCCAGGCTGGGAGGCGGGCCCGGCACCCGCACCTGGGTCCAGCTGACGCCGTCGTAGGCCTCGAACACCGGGCCACGCCAGTAGCGGTTTTCAGGTGAAGGCACCTCGCCCTGGAAATCGGCGCGGAAAGCCACTCGGTCGTCCTGGGCCAGGGCACTGAATTCCCCGGCCGTGATCTGGTTGGCCAGTCCGGTCTGGGCCGGCCCTTGCAGGGGCAGGGTCCACAGCGGCCCGTCGGGGCGGGGAAACAGCACGAACAGGGTGACGGCGACGGGCGCGGCCAGCCCCAGCAGCCGCAACGCTGGGCGCAGGGAAAGAGCCTTGGGAAGAGGCGCGACCCACAGGGCCGCGGCCGAAAGCAGCGCCGCCACGCTGAGCAGGGAATGAAGTGCCGTGAGCGGTCCCTGGTCATGGAAAAAATGCGTCGCCGTGATGAACAGCCCCAGCAGCACCAGCAGCCGGCCGTCCCGTGGGGTGCGGGTCTCCAGGCTTTTCAGGGCCACCAGCATCGCCAGGATGGCTGTGCCGCCGTCCCGCCCCAGCAGGGTGCCGTACTGAGCGTTGAGCGCCACGCCCCCCAGACCGGCCAGCAATCCCAGCAGCCACGCTGGCGCCGGCGGCAGGGCACGCCGCGTGCGGACAGCTGCATACGTCAGCAGCGCGAAGGTCAGCACACTGGCCCATACCGGTACACGCAGGACCAGCGGCAACAGAGCCACCCCCAGGGCCAGCAGCGTGGCGCGCAGGGCCACCCCATCGGGCCGCGCGGGCTTGAGGGACGAACGGGCCACCTCAGGCGGTTGCGGCAGGGGCGTGTGGCGGGCCAGGGCGGTCTGGGCAGCCCGGACGTGGGCCTCCCCACTGCCTGACGGCAGGTGCACCCCGGGCAGTTCCAGCGAGAACGGGGTGCCCTCGGTCCGGAGCGTCTCTATCCAGGCGGCCAGACGTGAGAGCCGGGCCTCGGTCTCTCCGGCGGTATCGGTCCAGGCGAGATGGCGAACTACTCCCAGTGGAGCGTCTGTTTCCCGGGTCAGCAGTTGCCCGGTGCGCGCCGCGTGACGCCAGGAGATCTGCCGGGGCGAGTCTCCCGCCGCGTAGGGGCGCAGTCCGGAAAAATCTTCCCGACCGGGCTGCCGCCGCTGTCCTTCTCCCGCACCGGCACCGTGACGCAGTGGGGGCGGCGCGCCCGATTCCGGGGCCGGAAAGACCGTGACCGGACCTGAAACCTCCATGGGGCCACGCAGTTCCCACAGCCCCAGGGGATCGAGCACAGCAACCTGCACCGAGGCCAGGGTCAGCAGACCACGGGCACGCACCGGCATTTCCAGTAACGTGCGCGCAGTTTCGCCGGGGGGCACACGCAGGGTCACACAGGTCATGTCCCCGGCTTCACTCCGCAGCTGGACGCTCAGCAGGCCGGCGGGGCCTGAAGTCTGGGCCCTGACCTGAAAGGGCGCGGAGTGCCCGGCCGAAACATGAGACGGCGCGTCCAGGTGAAGCACCAGCCCGCGCGCCACCCGGTTCAAAGGCGCGGCCGTCATGATCCACACGCCGCTGAGCAGAAAGGTCAGGCCGTACCCCAGGCTGAGGCCATAGTTCACGCAGCCGATCAGGGTCAGCACGACCAGCAGCAGAAACCCCAGCCCGAAGCGGGTCGGACGCAGCGACAGTCGGGGCGACATGCTCAGGGAATAGGCGTGTCGGCCAGCACGCGGGTCAGCAGGTCCCCAACCGACTGCGAAGGATCACGTGGGGGCAGGCGGTGGGCCGCCAGTGACGGAAACACGGCCTGAACGTCTTCTGGCAGAACCATGTCGCGGCCCGCGAGGTACGCCCAGGCCCTCGCGGCGGCCAGGAGCGCCAGCAGGGCCCGCGGACTCAGGCCGGCCTCGAAGGCCGGATGCTCGCGGGTGGCGCGGGCCAGCAACTGGAGGTAGTCCAGCAGTGGCGCGGCAGCGTGCACCGCGTCCACTTCCCGCTGCATGGCGGTCAGCAGCGGGGCATTCAGCACGGGCGGCAGGTCCCGGACGGTCTGGCTGCGCCCGCCGGTCTCCAGCAGGTCACGCTCGGCCCTCGGGTCCGGATAGCCCAGCGTGACCGTCAGCAGAAAGCGGTCCAGTTGCGCTTCCGGCAGAGGCGAGGTCCCCACAAAAGCAGCCGGGTTCTGCGTAGCAATAACGAAAAAGGGATCGGGCAGGGGGCGGGTCACGCCGCCTTCACTGACCTGCCGCTCCTCCATGGCTTCCAGCAGGGCCCCCTGGGTGCGCGGGGTGGCGCGGTTGATCTCATCGGCCAGCAGCACCTCGCTGAACACGGGGCCCGGCTGGAAGCGGAAGGTGGCCGCGCCCGCGTCCCAGATACTCACGCCCAGCAGATCGGCGGGCAAGAGGTCTGCCGTGAACTGGACACGGCGGAAATGCAGTCCACAGGTACGGGCCAGGGCCTGGGCCAGGGTGGTCTTCCCCACGCCAGGCTGGTCCTCGATCAGCAGGTGCCCGCGCGCCAGCAGGCAGGTCATGGCCAGCCGCACCTGGCCTGCCTTGCCCAGAATGACCCGGTCAAGCTGGTCCAGGGACGCCTGCAGGGCGGCGCGCGACGTGCCGGGGGCTGGGGGGGAGACGAGGCGGGTCATGGCCCTTCAGCCTAACGGGTACTCTATGACAGATCGGCAACAGGCCCACGGTCTTCAGGATTTCTCTGGCCTGCCTTGCGCCGGACGGCCAGCCGCACGCCCAGCCAGGCGCCCAGGAGATCAAACAGCCAGTCGGTGACGCCGGCGTCGCGTCCAGGCACAAAAGCCTGATGCACCTCATCGAAGGCACCAAACCACACCGCCATCAGAAAGGCGGCAGTGCGGCTGGCGGTGGCCCGGCCCAGCGAGAACGCCAGGGCCAGATAGGCCAGAAAGTGCGCGATCCAGTCAAGCGGATGGCGCAGGTCTGGTCCAAGAGTCTCCGGCTGACTGCTCAGCCACCAGATCGCGGCCATGATCAGCAGTGAAGGCAGCCACCATCCGGGGCGGGGCTTCCGGTGCCGGGGACCGGCCGTCAATGCCGGCTCACTTCCTGTTCATTGCCCTGAGCGCCGTCCTGCCGGGCCACCAGCCCATGAAGCGGTCCACCTTCGGGATGCTGTACCAGTTCAATCAGGGTGCCCTGACCCCACTTGGGATGCAGGAAAGCCACCCGTGTCCCGGCGCGGCCGGGGGTGGGTTCCGGGTTCAGAAAACGGGCGCCCTCCGCCTGCAGGCGGGTCATCTCAGCTTCCAGGTCCGCGACGCGGTAGGCCGTGTGGTGCATTCCAGCGCCCTTTTTCTCCAGAAAGGCGGCGATGGGGCTGTCGGGCCGGGTGGGCATCAGCAGTTCAATCAGCGTGTCGCCGACCTGAAAGGCGCGCACGCGCACCCCCTGGGTGCTGACCTCCTCGTCAGGGCCTTCCCGGTGCAGCCCCAGGGCGAGGTAGGGAGCAGAACCCACATCCAGATCGGGCGTGGCGATCGCCACGTGGTCGAGCATCAGCGCACTCATGTACCTCAGCGTACGCCCCGGAGACGCCTGACGCGTGAAGTCGCCCCCCTCAGCCCTGGGCCGGCCGGGCCCGCAGGTACCAGTGCGCCACCGCACGCATCACTTCCTTGTTCTCGCCGTCCGTGACGCTGACCTGTAGCGCCAACCGGGCCCTGCCTTCCTGGGCATAACTGGCGTGAGCGGCAGGCAGGTCCGCCAGTTCAATCTCGGCGCGCGCCTGAACGTCGCCCACGGCGCGGCTCACGTAATGCGTCTCCAGCCGCTCGATCAGCGGCACGGCCTGGGTCAGCTGCGCCACGAAGGCGCCGGCAAAGGCTGCGCCACTGACCGCCTCGGCCAGCAGGAACTGCGCGCCGGCATGGATGGTGCCCAGGTGGTTGCGAAAAGGCGCCGTATCCGGACACTCACCGGTGGCCCAGCCCACTCCGACATCGGTAATGCGCACCCCGACCGTGGCGTTCATGGGAATGGCATGCAGGGCAGCCTTCACGGCGTCCACAGCGGGGGCAGGCAGGGTACGCGCAGTCATGGGTGCAGTGTGGCGAATTTTTAGACCGGGTTCAAGTGAGAGGCTGCTCAGGTGTACGGGTCTTCCAGATAGCGTCGCAGCACCGCCAGAGGCGGGTAGGTGCCGGCGCACAGGGCAGACTCCACCGCACGGGCATGCGCCCAGGTGGCTTCAGCCTGCGCGGCCGTCATCCGCCCATCCCGCACCGCGTCTTCCAGCTCATCACCATCGATGATGTGCGTTTCCGTGACACGTCCCGGACATTCGGGCCCAACCACCCAGTTGCCGATGACGTCCAGATACAGGTCATCGATCCAGGGCAGGCCGTCCTCGCCCACGCCTTCGCCACCATGCACGTCGACGTACAGCTGCCGGGGGAGGCCGTCCCCGTCGAGCTGGGCAGTCAGGGCGTCACCCATGACCCCGCCGCCACTGCCAGTAGGATGCACACGAACCCAGCGGTAGCCGTGGTCCAGCACCCGGATCACCCGGCCCCCGAACGGCACGTCCAGCGGACGCACGACCTCGTGCGCCGTGTAATCGACAATCACATGACCGGGCAGGTGGAGCACCAGCTGTTCGTGCCGCGCCGACCGGCTCCAGGCGCGCAGATCATGGACCTTGCGTTTCATACCGGTCAGCATAGGACCGATGAGGACAGCAGGTGCGTGCCGCCGCAGAGCCGAAGTCTGCGGCGGCACGCTCCACGCGCTTTTCAGGCCAGCTGTTTCAGTGCCCGCAGCATCAGGCCACCTTCCACGGCCTGCACCCGGGCCTTGAGGGTTTCCAGTGTATCGCCCGGCACAACCGGCACTCTGGTCTGGGCCAGCACTGGCCCCTCGTCAATGCCCGATGTCACCAGATGAACGGTCGCGCCGCTTTCGGTGTCGCCGCTGGCCAGCACCGCCTCGTGTACGCGGTCGCCGTACATGCCCCGGCCCCCGTGGCGGGGCAGCAGGCTGGGGTGGATATTCACCGTGCGCCCGGCGTAGTGCGAGAGCAGCCGCGGTCCAAGCTCACGCATGTACCCGCTGAGGACCAGCGTGTCCACCCGCGCCTGCGTGAAGAAGTCCAGCATGGCGGAGTCCAGCATGTTGGGGTCCGGCAGCTTTGCGCTGCTCAGGTGCACCGAGGCCAGCCCGGCTTCGTGCGCCCAGGCCAGTGCAGGCGAGCGGCTGTTGTTGCTGAGCAGGGCCACCGGCGTGGCGCTGAGCTCACCAGACACGCAGGCCGCCGTGATGTGCCGCGCGGCGCTGCCACCGTGCGAGGCCAGGAACCCGAGCCTCACGAGGACCGGGCGAGTTCCTGCAGCAGGTAGGCGCTGGTCAGGATGCCGTTATGGTAGTCCTGCAGGGCGAAGCTCTCGTTGGGGCTGTGGGGGGCGTCCTCATTCAGCCCGAAGTCCACGAACAGCACCTCGGTCTGCAGGATGTCGCTGAACGCCGCCACAATCGGAATGCTGCCGCCGGTACGGGCAAACACGGCTTCCCGACCGTACACCCGGTGCAGGGCACGGTTGGCTGCCTGGATGGCCGGGCTGTCGGTCTTGAACTTGACTGGCTGCCCACCGTGGTGCCCGCGCACCTCGGCTTTGACACCCGCCGGGGCGATCTGGGGCACGTACTCGGTGATCAGCTGGGTAATGCGGTCGGGGTCCTGCCCCGGCACCAGACGCATGCTGACCTTGGCGCCGGCCTTGGCAGCAATGACGGTCTTGCTGCCCTCGCCCTGGTACCCGCCCCAGATGCCGTTGACGTCCAGCGTCGGCCGGCCCCAGATGCGCTCCAGCACGCTGTATCCGGCCTCCCCCGGAAGCGCCGGAACACCGATGGACGCCGCAAACTCCTCGTCGCTGTGCGGCAGGGAGGCCCACATGGCCCGCTCCTGCTCGGTCAGTTCCTCGATGCCGTCGTAGAAGCCGGGAATGGTAATGCGGCCCCGGTCATCCTTCAGTTTTGCGATGATCTCGCACAGCGCGTTGATAGGGTTGGGCGCCGCGCCGCCGTAGCTGCCGCTATGCAGGTCGCGGTTGGCGCCCTGCACGTGGATCTCCACGTAGCTCAGGCCACGCACGCCGTAGGTGATGGTGGGCACGTCCGGGGCAAACCGGCTGCCGTCGCTGACCACGATCACGTCGGCCTTCAGTTTGTCCCTGTGGGCCTGCAGGTAGGGAATGATGCTGGGACTGCCGATCTCCTCCTCACCCTCGAGCAGGAACTTCACGTTGACCGGCAGTTCACCCTGCGAAAGCAGCAGTTCGACGCCCTTGACATGCGCAAAGGCCTGTCCCTTGTCGTCGGTGCTGCCGCGCGCGTAGATGCGCCCTTCGCGCACGGAAGGCTCGAACGGCGGCGTGAGCCACTCTTCCAGGGGCGCTTCGGGCTGGACATCATAGTGACCGTAGATCAGCACGGTGGGCTGGGCCGGGTCGGTCAGGCGCTCGGCATACACGATGGGATGCTTGGGTGTCTGGTCCACTCGGGCGGTGAAGCCCATACCCGAGAGCTTGCGCCGCAGCCATTCGGCGGCTCTCGCGACCTCGGCCTGGTAGGCAGGGTCGGCGCTGACGCTGGGAATGCGCAGCAGGTCGAACAGTTCCTCCTGCGCCTGCTCACGGTTCAGAAGGGACGACAGATCTGGGCTGGTCATGGGCCCGATGATACGGTGAGCCGCCTCACCCCTGTCCGGACCGGCTGGCCTGCGTGGTGCAGCGTCCACGCGTCACATTCACGCGGGTATTCGGGTCAGAAACCTTGCTTCAGGTATACTCAAGTCAACTTATGGCCTCTGATCCCAAGCATCGTCCGGTGTACGTCATCTCGGTGGCGGCCGAACTGGTGGATATGCATCCCCAGACGCTGCGCCTGTACGAACGCAAGGGCCTGATCCGCCCCGGGCGGAGCAACGGTAAGACGCGGCTGTACAGCGAGCGCGACATCGACCACCTGCGTGAGATCCGCCGCCTGACCCAGGAACTCGGCGTCAATCTCGCTGGTGTCGAAGAGGTTATGCGCCTGCAACACGAGCTCGACGACCTGCAGGGCGAGTTCGAGGCCGAAATCGAGCGCATCGAGGGCGAGCTTCGTGAACAGCAGTCACGCCCCAAGGCCCTGCCTGCCCCCAATGGCCAGCTTGATCCCAAAGACCGCCCGGTGTATGTCATCTCGATTGCCGCCGAGCTGGTGGACATGCACCCGCAGACGCTGCGCCTCTACGAGCGCAAGCAGCTGATCCGCCCCGGGCGCAGCAGCGGCAAGACGCGGCTGTACAGCGAGCGCGACATCGACCACCTGCGTGAGATCCGCCGCCTGACCCAGGAACTCGGCGTCAATCTCGCCGGGGTCGAAGAAATCATGCGCCTCCGCCACGAGCTCGACGGGGCCAAGTCCAGCCTGGAAGGCAATGTGCGCCGCCTGCAGGAGGACATCACCGACCGCATGACGCGCTGGCGCACGCTGCCTTCCGGGTCGGAGGAAGATCAGGGCCAGCCGGGTGAGGATCAGCCTGCAGCCGCTGGTGAAATCAGCAAAGGACGCTGAGTGCCGCAGCTGGCCCTGCGGGTCGGTGCTGGCGTCGCGGTCGTGTCTGCGGGGCAACTGCTGCTGGTCCGCCGCAAGGACAATGGCTGCTGGGACCTGCCCGGGGGCGCAGTAAACCCCGGCGAACGGGTCGAGGCGGCCGCCTGCCGGGAGCTGTCTGAAGAGACCGGACTTCAGCTGGACGTGAAGAACGTTACACTGCTGGGCGTGTTCAGTGGCCCCGAGCATCAGCACACCTATCCGGACAGCAACACCGTGGACTGGGTGACGGTGGTGTACCAGGCAACTCTGGTCAGGACCAGCGAACTCCAGGCTGGAGATGACGCAGCCGAGGCAAGGTTCTGGCCGCTGGGTGATCTGCCGCAGCCCCTCTCGGCAGCGACGCCCTTCTACCTCCAGACCCTGTTTCGTACCCCGGGAGCCGGCCTTGAGTGAGCTGTGGGTGGTTGGAGATGTCCACGGCGCGTACGACAAGCTGCGCTACATGCTGCGGGCCGCTGGCCTGATCGACGCTGAGGGCAGCTGGACCGGACGTGACGCCCACCTGGTGTTTCTGGGCGACTACCTCGACCGTGGTCCGGACGGCGCCGGAGTGGTCCACCTTGTGCGGGCGCTCGAAGCCCAGGCGCCGCAGGACGGGGGCCGGGTCACGGCGCTGCTGGGCAACCACGAGGTGATGTTTCTGGCGGCCATGCGCTTCCGGGCGCAGGACCCCCGTGACCGCCTGGGCTTTTACGAGTACTGGGCCCAGAACGGCGGTCTTGAGCGTGACGCGAATGGACTGGACGCCGACGATCTGAACTGGCTGTCGGCGCGGCCGGTGCTGGGCCGTGCGGGGCCCTGGCTGCTGATGCATGCCGACAGCCGGATGTACCTGCGGCTGGGTGGCGCGGTCGAGCCGGTCAACGCCCGGGTGGCCTCGCTGCTGTCAGAGCTGGACGCGGACGCCTGGGGCGAATTCCTGAATGCTTTCGCCGAGCGTCATGCCTTTGTGCTCACCGGCGGCGAGGAGGTGGCGGCCCAGACCCTGCGCACCTTCGGGGCGCTGAGGCTGGTGCACGGTCATACTCCGGTCTATGTCCTGCGCGACGAGCACCTGTACGGCCCGGCGCGCGGTGCAGGCACGCCGCTGCTCTACGCGGGCAAACAGGCGCTGGCCATGGACAGTGGAATGGCCTATTACGAAGAGGCGGGATTCATCGCCCGTCTGGGTGCCCATGGGCTCGGTGAAGTGGTGTCGGTCGACGAACGGGTCTGACATAGGTATGCCGCTATCCGGGCAGGAGTGCGCTCCTCCCGTGAATTTCGTTCCAACCGGCGTCTGACGCGGTCATTCGCGCCTTTCGCCCCACAGCAGTCGAGAGTTTCCACCTTATACCTGCTGTAGTGATAGCTGTCAGGCCTTCACTCCGGGCGACGTGCCCGCACCGGACCCAGCACCTGATACCCGCCGCGGCGCAACTCGGCGCACAGATCGTTCTCGTCCAGGTAGGGGCATAAGGGGCGGACCTCCAGGGTCAGGTCTCCCAGCCGGGCCACCGGCCATGCCCGTACTTCCCAGTCCTGAAGCTGAGGCGCGGTGAGGGTGCCCTGCGGGGTTGAGACTTCCATAACCCAGGTTCCGAACAACCGTTCGTCACGCTGCGCGGCCTGCTCAGCGCGGGCCAGGGAGGGGTGGGAAGTGCGGGCCGGCTGGAAGGTGGTCATGGCTTCACAGTGCGCCCTCGCAGGCTCGGTAGGACATCGGTACGGGGCGGCTCAGCGTCCAGCCTGTATCGGCTTTGCCGATGGGGAGGCTGCAGCGACCAGCCTAGAATGTGCTCATGACACGCCGCACTCCTCACGCTCAGCCCACGCTGTCGCAGCTGCGCGCCCTGCTGGCGGTGGCCGATGCGGGCGGGTTTTCGGAAGCGGCGGCTGACCTGGGGGTGTCGCAGTCCAGCCTCAGCGAGGCGGTCGGCAAGCTGGAGGATCTGGTCGGGCGCCCCCTGCTGCGGCGCGGACCGTCCGGCACGCATCCGACCCCAGCAGGTGAGCGGGTGCTGCTGCACGCCCGCTCGGCCGTACAGGCAGCGACAGATGCCGTCCTGGCGGCGCAGGACGACGGTGCGCTCAGCGGAAGGCTGCGGGTCGCGTCATACCGCTCGGCAGCCACGCATCTGCTGCCAGCAGCCCTGGCGGCCTTCCGGGATCTTCACCCGGGGGTGAGCGTCAGCCTGATCGATTCGGAGAGTGAGTCGTGTGGAGGCGGCACCCGCGCGGTGCTCTCCGGGCACTCGGACGCGGCCGTGGTCGTGGAGGACGAGTCAACCGAACTGCACCTGACGCCTCTGGCCCAGGACGAGTACCTGTTCGTGGCGCCAGCCTCGCGCGGGACCCATGGGGTCACCCTCTCCGAACTGAGCACGCAGGCGCTGTATCTGCCTCCGGAGCGTGATTCGTGCCACCTTCGGGTGCTGCGCTACCTGGCCAGCCAAGGCGTCAGCACGGCCGGGGTCTTTCCCATTACCCAGGACAGCGTGACGCTGGGCCTGGTCAGCCATGGGCTGGGCGTGACCGTCATGCCGCGCCTGGCGCTGCTGCCTCTTCCACCAGGACTGGTGGCCCTGCCTCTGCCGCAGCCGCTGATGCGCCCCCTGGCCCTGGGAGTGTTGCCTCACCGCGCGGGCCTGCCGATCATTCGGGCGTTTACCGCCACGCTGGTGGCTTCACTGCGCTCCCGGGCGATCACGCGTCCGGAGCTGCCCGCTCAGCCCCTCAGCGGCCCTCTGCTACACTAGCGGCCATGACAGCCCTGTGTTGCCCCTCAACGCGGTAAGCAACGCTTCCTCGCTGCGCCGCGCCCTTTCCCCTGTGGACATGGCGCGGCTTTTTTATTGCCCTTTCCCTCTGCCCAAGGAGCGCCATGATTCCCCGTCCCGAATCCCGTGAGCCGGACCCGAACATCTTTCTGTACGACACCCTGCAGCGCCAGAAGGTGCGCTTCTCGCCGACCACACCCGGTCGCGTGGGCATGTACCTGTGCGGTCCCACGGTGTACTCCGACGCCCATCTGGGCCACGCCAAGAAGGAAGTCGCCTTCGACGTGATCCGCCGGGCCTTTCTGCACCTGGGGTATCAGGTGCGCTACGTGGCCAACATCACGGACGTCGGCCACCTGCAGAACGACGCGGACGAGGGCGAGGACAAGATCGCCAAACGCGCGGCGCTCGAGCAGCTTGAGCCCATGGAGGTGGCCGACAAGTACTTCTGGTCCTTTGTGCGTGACATGGAAGCGCTGAATATTCTCAAGCCCAGCATCAACCCGCGCGCGACCGGCCACATTACCGAGCAGATCCGGCTGATCGAGGAGCTGATCGAACGCGGCCATGCCTACGAGTCGCAGGGCAGCGTGTATTTCGATGTGCGCAGCTGGCCGGAGTACGGCAAGCTGTCGGGCAGGAGACTTGACGAGCAGGAGGAAGGTACGCGCGAGGCCGTGCGCGAGGAGAAGCGCGACCCACGTGACTTTGCCCTGTGGAAGCGCGCCGAGGCGGGCCACATCATGCGCTGGGAGTCGCCCTGGGGTGTGGGCTTTCCCGGCTGGCATATCGAGTGCAGCGCCATGAGCCTCAAGTATCTGGGCGAGGGCTTCGACATTCACGGCGGTGGTCTGGACCTGCAGTTCCCGCACCACGAGGCTGAGATTGCCCAGAGCGAGGCGGCCGGGCACGCGTTCGCGCGCTACTGGATGCACAACAACATGCTGACCATCGGCGGCGAGAAGATGTCCAAGTCCAAGGGCAACTTCACGACCATTGCCGATCTGCTGGGGGAGCATGACCCCATGGTGGTGCGCTTTCTGCTGGTGGGCAGCCACTACCGCTCGGTGACCGAGTTCAGCGAGGAAGCCTTCGAGTCGGCCAGGAACGGCTACCGCCGCCTGACCGAGACCCTGCACGAGGTCGGCCGCCGCCTGCAGGGCGCCCCGGCTGGAGCCACCGAGGCCCTCGACGCCCGCGTGCACGCGCATATCCAGGCCTTCGAGGACGCGCTGCGCGACGACTTCAACACCCCCAAAGCGGTAGCGGCGCTGTTCGGTCTGACCGGCGACGTCAACGGGGCGCTGGCAGCCGGACCGGTCGGCCAGGACACCCTGAAACGCGTTCAGGACGCCTACTTTGCGCTGGGCGGCGGAGTCCTGGGCCTGTTCCATGCCTCCGCCAGCGAGCGTCAGGACGACACCCAGGTGGTGGATACCCTGATGGAGCTGGTCCTCAAGGCGCGCCAGCACTACCGCCTGAGCAAGCAATACGCCCAGGCCGACGAACTGCGGGATACCCTGGCGCGGGTCGGCGTGACGGTCGAAGACACCAAGGACGGCGTGCGCTGGAAACGCTGAGCTCCGCCGGGTCCTCCAACTCTCCGACTTCGTGAGACGCGTCCAGCCGGGCGCGTTTCCCCTTTTCAGGTGCCGGAGAAGGTAACCCCGCATTCACGTCCGCCTCACGCGCGCGTCCGGAGGGCAGGTACACTCGCCTCATGTTGCCGCCGCTGGTCAAGCAAGTGATGGATAACTTTAATTTCGACGTGGACCCGGAACTCAGCCTGGAAGAGAACGTTGAGGAAGTCATCAAGAGTGCCGCCCTGCTGTCGGGTGCCATTGCCGTCGAGCCGATTCCTTTTGCCGACATGCTGCTGATTACCCCGGTGCAGGCCAAGATGGTGCTGCATATCGGCAAGATCTATGGCTTTGACATCACGCCAGAGCGGGCCTCGGACATTGCACGTGAACTTGGAGTGACCTTCGCCTACGGTCTGGCGGCGCGACAGGTCATGCGCGGGCTGGCCAAAATGGCCCTGCCGGTCATCGGCGGTCTGATCACCGCCCCGGCGGTGTACGGCTGGACGTTTGCCCTGGGCCACATGGCGCAAAACTATTTCGAGCGCCGTCGCGAAGGGCTGCCGCCGGTCTCGCGCGTGGAGCAGGTCAAGGTCATCCAGGAGGCCAAAAACCAGAGCCGCCGGGTGCTGCCCAATGCTCAGGATTTCAGCGACCTGGCCAGCGAACTGCGCCGCCGCGCCGACGAAAAAAGCCGCAGCAACGATCAGTCGCGCTGACGGTTGCGGATTACCAATCACGGGACGGTTCCCAAGCCATTCATCAATTTGGCGGATGTGCCCGTCAGGCTCCGGGCCTATGCTGCGGTCATGAACGTCATCCGTCATTTCAGCGACACGCGGACGAACACAGGCCGCGTGAGATTTCTCGTGCAGTTTGGCCGCGTGCGTCTGGTGGTAGAAGGCGAGGGCTGGCAGCATCACAGCACCCACAGCAGCCTTCAGGACGCGGCGACCTTTCTGGCTGCCGTGCCCAGGCTTGATCATCAACTGTACGAGCGGGCCCTGTGCGACCTGGAGCAGGCGCTGCTCTTCGAACAGCATTACGCTGCATAAATAGCAGGCGGGACGGGAGCCAAGCCCGTCCCGCTTTTCTGCTGATCGCCTGCTGCCTGAAGCTGGAGGGTCTTGGTGGCTCCACTGTGCTCGGCAGGATCTACTCTTTCCAGTCAGAAAGAGAGCATCTGTTCGGCGGCGGCTCTAGACCGCGCCCACCGCGCGTTCAGCCTCTGGATTGGCTGCCGTGCGCTGCAGGTAAGCCTCCACGTCCGGGCGCTCGATGATCTCAAAGCGGCTGTTGCGGATCACTGGGATAAATCCCGCGTCCACGGCACTACGGATCAGCTCGCGCACTGTGGCGCTGTGGCGGTCGTGGCCCGCGGCGGCCGAAACGACATTCTCCTCCAGCATGGTGCTGCCCAGGTCGTTGGCGCCGTAGTACAGAGCAGCCTGGGCGACCTTGAAGCCCTGGGCCGGCCACGAGGCCTGGATGTTCGGCACGTTGTCCAGCGCGATGCGGGCAATGGCCAGTTGCTGCAGGTACTCGTGCGCGGTGGCGCCTGGCGCCTTGCCATGCAGGCGGGTGTGTTCGGTCTGCAGGGTCCACATGGCGAAGCCGGAAAACCCGTTGCCAGCGTAGCTGGCGTTCGCGTGGTCCTGCTGCTCACGGATCTTGAGCAGGTGTGCGGTGCGCTGGGCGTAGGTCTCACCGAAGCCGATCACCATGGTGGAAATGGTGTACAGCCCCTTGCGCTGCGCCGCGTCGATAATCCGGAACCAGTCGTCGCTGCGGATACGCGCGGGCGCCGCCCTGGCCCGCACGTCGTCCTCCAGAATCTCTCCGCCCGCACCGGGAAGACCGTCCAGACCCGCTCCGATCAGGGTATCAAGCAGATCATCCAGGCTCAGGCCGAAGGTCTTTTCCATGAACAGTACTTCTTCGGGCGAAAAGGCGTCGATGCGAATGGTCGGGTGGTTTGCCTTGACGTGCCGCAGCAGGCCAATGTAGTAGTCCAGTCCGAGTTCCGGGTTGACGCCCCCCTGCAGCAGGATGCGCGTTCCCCCGACCTCTTCGAGCTCACGGATCTTGTGGCTGATCTGCCCATGGTCAAGCGTGTAGCTGTCGCCCTGGCGGCGCGTGCGGTAGAACGCGCAGAAGTTGCAGCCCACGTTGCAGATGTTGGTGTAGTTGATGTTCCGGTCGATCAGGAACGACACCAGCTGCGGGTCACGGCGCTGCAGGCGCAGGCCGTGCGCCACGGCCGCCACGTCCGGCAGCGGCAGATGGTACAGCGCCTCGATCTCGGCGGCATTCAGGCGCTCACCCCGGGCGGCCTTGTCCAGAACCCCGGTGTGGACGCTGAGAGCGGAAGCGGTCATACCGCCACGCTAGCACCCGCCGGGGGCGTAATTCGTCCCGGCAGCCACCTTCCCGGCGCGCCGATTGCCTACGGGACGTGGCGGACCAGCGCGCCCCGGGCGCGTATGATGCGCCTCATGACTCGGGTGGGGCCTGGAAGCGGTTCCACTCTCTGGGAGGTTCTCCATGAAACTAGGCATGATCGGACTGGGCAAGATGGGCGGGAATATGGTGTTGCGACTGCTGCAGGGCGGGCATCAGGTGGTCGGGCACGACCGCAGCGAGGACGCCCTGAACAACATCCGCCAGCACGGCGCAACCGGCACCCAGGACATGGACGAGTTCATCGCTTCGCTCGGCGAGCCGGGCACCCGCGCCGTATGGGTCATGGTGCCTGCGGGCCAGATCACCCAGAGCGTGCTGGATGATCTGGCCTCGCGTCTCGCCCCCGGCGACATCGTGATTGACGGCGGCAACAGCAACTTCAAGGACACCCAGCGCCGCGCCGAGGAACTGGGCGCGCGCGGGCTGCACTTCGTGGACGTGGGCACTTCAGGCGGGATCTGGGGCCTGAAGGAAGGCTACGCCATGATGATCGGCGGTCCCGAAGAAGCCGTAGAAAGGCTGCGGCCCATTTTCGAGACCCTGGCGCCCGCGCCGGACCGTGGCTGGGGGCGCATGGGCCCAAGCGGCTCGGGGCACTACGTCAAGATGGTCCACAACGGCATCGAGTACGGCATGATGCAGGCCTACGCCGAGGGCTTCGAGCTGATGAAGGCCCACAAGACCTTCAACCTGGACATGGCCCAGATCGCTGAGCTGTGGCGTCACGGCAGCGTGGTGCGCTCCTGGCTGCTGGACCTGACCGCCGAGGCCCTGCAGAACAGCGCCGATTTCGACCAGCTCTCGGACTACGTGGCCGACAGTGGCGAGGGCCGCTGGACCATCATCGACTCGATCGAGCTGGGTGTGCCGACGCCGGTGATCACGCTGGCCACCCAGATGCGTTTCCGCTCGCAGCAGGAAGTCAGCTACGCTGGGCAGATGCTCAGCGCCATGCGCCGCGCCTTCGGGGGCCACGCGGTCAAGGTGCTGGAGGCCACCAAGCAGGAAAGCCTGGTGCCGGAAATCCACGCCGGAGAAGACCCCCGGGCAGCCGCGCCCGAGAACATCCCTGTGGCGGCGGCCCACGCCCCCAGCCAGGGCCAGAGCGCCGAACAGCAGCTGGGCGAAAGCGGCCAGCAGCGGGTCAAGGGTGAGGAATGACCACACCTAAAAAGCCCAGGGCCAGCACGGCGAGCGGCACGCAGAGCACTTCGAAAGAAAAGAAAACCCCGGCCAAAGCAACAAAAACAAGGACATCTGGGGCGGCCCGGTCCACGGCTAGCGCTCAGAAGGCCGCCTCCGGAAAGGCTGCGGCGACCCACAAGACGCCTGCCAGGGCCGAGAAGGCACCCGCCAAGACCAGCCGGGTCACCAAATCGCGGGCGCGTGTGCCGGCAGCTGGCGCCGACGGTCAGAACCCTTTTCGCACAGGTATGCGGCGCAACCGCGCGCCTGAGCCGACCACCCTGGTGATTTTCGGTGTGACCGGCGACCTGGCCAAGCGCAAGCTGCTGCCGGCGGTTTTCGGGCTGTGGCAGGACGGGTTGCTGGGCAGTGCCTTCAACATCGTGGGGGTGGGCCGGCAGGAGATGACCGACGAGGCCTTCAAGGACCTGGCCATTGGCGCCCTGAAGGAAAGCAAGGAAACAGACGCGATTCAGCCCGGCAGCCTGGAGAAATTCCGGGAGCTGCTGTACTACGAGTTCGGTGAATTTGCCGAGGACGACGTGTACGACCGGGTCCGGCTGGAACTCGACCGCGCCCAGGAAGCCTACGGCGGGCGCAAGAATGCCCTGTTCTACCTGTCCACGCCGCCCAGCCTGTTCGAGCCGATCAGCAACGGCCTGGGGCGCCTGGGACTGTCCAGGCAGTCCGAGGGCTGGCGCCGGCTGGTCATCGAAAAACCATTCGGGCATGACCTGGACAGCGCCCGCGAGCTCAACGACACCATCCATCAGGTCTGGGACGAGTCGCAGGTCTACCGCATCGACCATTACCTGGGCAAGGAGACGGTACAGAACCTGATGGCGATCCGCTTTGGAAACGCCATCTTTGAACCGCTCTGGAGCCGCAGTTTTGTGGATCACGTGCAGATCACGGCCTCCGAGGACCTGGGCCTGGAGGGCCGCGCCGGCTACTACGAGGAAGCGGGTGTGGTCCGGGACATGCTGCAAAACCACCTGATGCAGCTGTTTGCCCTGACAGCCATGGAGGCGCCGGCCGCTTTTGACGCCGACGCCATCCGCGACGAGAAGGTCAAGGTGCTGAGGGCGGTCAAACCGATTCCCCGGGGCCGGGTGGGCAGTGTGGCGGTGCGTGGACAGTACGGCGCAGGTACCATGTACGGCGAGAAAGTTCCGGGCTACCGCCAGGAGCCCAAGGTCGAGCAGGGCAGCCGCACGCCGACCTACGTGGCCGTGAAGCTGGAAGTGGACAACTGGCGCTGGCAGGGCGTGCCGTTTTTCCTGCGCACCGGCAAACGGCTGCCCAAAAAGGTCACGGAGATCGCGGTGGTGTTCAAGCGGCCCCCCCTGGGCATCTTCCCCGGCGGCCTGGAGCGCAACGTGCTGGCCTTCCGCATCCAGCCGGACGAGGGGGTCAGCCTGAAGTTTTCCAGCAAGACGCCGGGGCAGGAGATGGTGCTGCGCGAGGTGGTCATGGATTTCCGCTATGACGCCTTCGGAGCGCAGCTTGAAAGCCCCTACTCACGCCTGCTGCTCGACGCCATGGTGGGAGACGCGACCCTCTTCCCGCGCGAGGATGAAGTCGATCACGCCTGGCAGATCGTCTCGGGGCTGCTGGATTCCTGGGACACACTTCCGGGCCGGAAGGGAGCTGGGGCCAAAGCCAGCGCCCCCGATTTCCCGAACTACACCGCCGGCACCTGGGGTCCCGACGAGGCCGACGAACTGATCGGCCCGGACCGCCGCTGGAGGCGACTGTGAAGGGGACACAGCCATGACCTACGCCACGGACCTGAGCACGCTGGGCCCGGTAGATACCACGGTGCAGCGCGCCCAGAAGGCGCTGGACGAGCTGTGGGCCCAGACCCGGGTAGAAACGCGTGCCTATACTGGAAACATCGTGGCGCTGACGGTCCGGCGTCACCTGGAACGCGTTGAAGAAGCCCTGGCCGGCCTGGAAGGTCGCTACGCCGGCCGGCAGATCATTGGAGTGATGGACGGCACCGACGACCTGCAGGTTCACGCCAGCCTGGTGCCACAGGCTGGCGGCCTGTACGTGGAGCGGCTGACTCTGGACGCCAACCCGGAGCAGTTGCAGGGCGCGATCCTGCCGCTGCTGCGCCCGGCCACCGTCAACCACGTGTGGTGGGGCGCGGATACCCAGCCGGCTGGCACGCTGCTCTCGGAACTGACCGAGATTGCCGACCAGGTGATTGCCGACAGCCTGTCGCTGGACATTCCTCCGGGCGGGCACTACGCGCTGGCAGACCTGGGCTGGAGCCGCAGCGCGGGCTGGCGTGAAGGGCTGGCGCAAGTGTTCGACAGCCCCGATGCAGCGCGTCAGCTTGCCCAGGTGGACCGCCTGACGGTCTGGTACGCCGGGCGTAAGGACCTGCCAGCGCGGCTGTTCGCAGGTTTCGTGGCAGGCACCCTGGGCTGGCGTGACCTGAGTGGCGTGACCTTCAGGTCTGAGCGCTGCAAGCGTGAGCCTGGGGACCTGTGCGGCATCGAACTGGCTGGAGACAGCGTGCGCTTCAGCCTGCGCGCCACCCAGGGGGACTCGGTGCGTGTCGAGGCCCAGTGGGCTGGGATTGACCGCACCAGTGACGTGAACGTCCCGGCCATGACCCTGGCTGAGGGCCTGGCCCGGGTGATGGCCCGTCCAGAGCGCGCCGAGGTATTCGAGCGCGCCTGGACCCTGGCGCGCGCCAGCCTTAAAAGCTGATCCGCCCAGAGTCAGCAGATACAAAGATCCGGCGGAGTATTCTCTCCGCCGGATTCCTTTTTCTATTCAGCCTTTTCAACTCCTGATCACACGCTCAGGTCTTCGCAGGCGCCACCGCGAGGTCCCGGAACGCCGACGAGGTACGCGCATAAAGGCCGTGGGTGGTGACCAGTGCCGCACCAGCCCTGAGCCACCGGGCGTAGCTTTCGTTCTCGCCTTCGAGCCCCAGACCCCAGGTCGCGTCCGTCACGACCGTGACAGGGATGCCCCGTTCCTGCGCAAGCATCCCCTCGACTGCCCCTTTGACACACACGTCACGCGCCACACCAATGACGTAAATCTCGATGGTGCCGCCAAGCTGCTCACGCAGGGCGCGCACGAAGGTATCGGCCGCCGGGTTGCCCTCGAACACACTGAACCGGCTTTTGTGCAGGAAAACGGGTCTGCGCTCGCTGACCGCCCGGCGCGCCACCCCGGTGGCATCCGTGTCGCTGGCATCGCGATGGAGAATCAGCGGGTTTGCCGGACGGATCTCAGCGATGATCTCTGCGCCCTCGCGCTCGTGGGCGTCTGCGGAAAGGCCCATGCAATGCGGTGGGTAGGTCCCTTTGGCCGCATCCGGAGCAACCAAATCGATTTCGGCGTCGCTGACGTCATGCCAGTCGCCCGTATACACCAGCGCGTCACAGTGCGTTCGCATCCACTCCGTCGCGCGGACCAGGGCAGGGGTTATCTGGACGGCGCCGGGGTCCTGCCCTCCATCGAACAGGTTGTGCACGTACAGGCGTCCGCCCTGCTCCGGCGGGCGCATGAAATCGTTCTGGGCATCAACAATCCAGCCAACGCGTTTACTGGGTAGATTCATCACCCAATTGTCCACCTTTAGAGCAGTTGTCAAAAAGATGGCTCTTTGGGTTCAGACGAAGCAAGCCACTTTTGTCGAGCAGGACGCAAAGCGGAGCGGCCGAAAGCAGAGTCTCACCTCTGGTAGCGTCATCTGGAAATCTGCTTTCAGGCCAGCTGGCATGGGTCGCGCCTCCCAAGGCCGTGCGGACGGTCACACGCACGCCGGGAAGACCGGCTGAGCGTATTCCGGGTCATATGGAGGGAACGCCCGGTCCTCATCCCCAGAGACCTGCATCCGGTGTCATCCGGACGAGGCACAGGAGGAACAGGGAAAACAAATCCACGCCTGGCGCCTTGGGCACAGATGCGCCCCGGGCGCTGAGGCATACTGCCCCGCATGAGTGCCCATGAACTGTTGTCTGACCTGGCCATAGCGCTGGGGGCGGACGCGGTGGGGTGGGCGCCGGCGCAGGTGCCCGCCGCAGTGGCCCAGGAGTACGCCGGCTGGCTGGGTGCCGGGCGGCACGCGGGCATGAGCTACCTGGAACGCCAGCTGCCGGCCCGCACCGACCCCACCAGCCGGCTTCCCGGCGCCGCGGGTGTCCTGGTCCTGGGCGTGTCCCATGCTTTCGAGGAGCCGCCTGCGCCGTCAGGGGGCGTGCGGGTGGGCCGGGTGGCTCGCTACGCCTGGACCCCCGACTACCATGACCAATTGCAGCCGCTGCTGACCCGCCTGGAGGAGGAAGCGGCGCAGCTGGGCGTCAAGGCCAAGGGGTACGTGGATCACGGGCCGGTCATGGAACGCCTCTTTGCTTCAGGCGCGTTTCTGGGCTGGCGGGGCAAGTCCGGCATGAATGTCAGCACGCGGCTGGGCGCCTTTGTCACGCTGGCGGTGCTGCTGACCGACCTGCCCTTCCAGGGAGAGACCCAGACACACCCCGACCGCTGCGGCCGGTGCATGCGCTGTGTCCTGGCCTGCCCTACCGCCGCCATCGGTCCGGACCGGGCCATCGACGCACGGCGCTGCGTGTCCTACCTGACCATCGAGCACCGGGGACCGCTGCCCCCCGAACACCGCACCGGAGTGGGAGACTGGCTGTTTGGCTGCGACGTGTGCAGTGAGGTCTGCCCCTGGTCCACGAAAGCTGGACCTCTGGCGAAGCTGCTGCGGCCCCGCGCAGACCTGGCCCACCCGGACCTGAGCGCCTTTTTCGGCGTCAGCGAGCGCGGCTTTGAGCGGCAGTTCGCGGGCACGGCCTTTTTGCGCCCGCGGCGCAAGGGCATGGCCCGCAACGCCCTGACTGTGCTGGGCAACACCCGCGACCCGCGCGGCTGGCCGCTGCTGCTGGCCGCGCGTGAGGACCCGGCCTGGGAAGTACGGGAGGCCGCCGCCTGGGCCCTGGGACAGTGGGATGAGGCCGCCCACGCCTCGGTACTGCTGGCCGATCCGCATGAAGCGGTACGGATCTCCGCGCAGCGCGTCCTGGGCGACCCAGACACCGGAGCCGCTCAGCTTCACACCGCAGCCCTGCATCTATGAAGCCTGAGTGGACTTTTGAGGCCACAGTGTCCGCCGGCACTCGCTACCATGGGCCCACATGCGCCCTGCCCCGCTGTTCCTGCTTCCCGTCATTCTCATGGCCGGGTCTTCCTGCGCCGAGTCGCACACGCCTGCGGTCATCAAGCCCAGCGTCACGGCCCGCTACCCTCATGACCGGGCGGCCTTTACCCAGGGCCTGCAGTACCTGGGACAGGGCACGCTGCTGGAAAGCACCGGTCAGGTTGGTGCCTCCGGGGTGCGCCGGGTGGAGCTGGCGACCGGCAGGGTCATTCAGCAGACTCCAACCCCGCTGAGCACCGCGTTCGGAGAAGGCGTGACCCGGCTGGGAGACGTGGCGTACCACCTGACCTGGCAGCATGGGCTGGCTTTTGCGCTGGACGCCCGGACCCTGCGGGAAGTCGGGCGGCTGCGCTACACCGGTGAGGGCTGGGGCCTGACCAACGACGGCCGGCAGCTGATCATGTCCGACGGTTCCAGCACGCTGTTCTGGCGCAACCCCCGGACCTTTGCCGTCACGCGCCGGGTACAGGTCACCGACGAGAACGGTCAGCCCGTCAAAAACCTGAACGAGCTGGAATACGTGCAGGGCAATGTCTACGCCAACGTGTGGCTGACCAGCCGTATCGCGCGGATTGACCCCAAGACGGGCAAGGTCACTGCCTGGCTCGACGTCACGGCCCTTGCCCAGGAGGCTGGCACACTGGCCGCACGGCGCGGTCAGCCCCTGACCTTCGATGACGTGCCCAACGGCATAGCCTTTGTGCCGGAGCGCGGCACCCTGCTGCTGACCGGCAAACGCTGGCCCGTGCTGTTCGAGGTCCGCATTCCGGGCCTGAAAGCCGAGCCCGGGTCCCAGAGCCGCCCCGGGACGGCTCCCGGCAACTGAGCACCCTGGCCACCTGAGCAGCACGCAGCGTGGCCGCCCCAGATTCGGACCGGCCACAGGACGAGACAGTTCAGGACAGCTGGCGTTCTACGGCTTTCCAGATTTCCCCAGCCAGCACATCCGTGCTGCGGGTAGCGTCCAGTACAAGAAAGCGCCGGGGCTCCGCTGCGGCCAGATCAAGAAAGCCCTGCCGCACGCGCTGGTGAAATCCGAGGTCCGCGCGTTCCAGCCGGTCAGGCTGACCGCGTGAGGCGACGCGCCGCAGCCCCAGCGCCGGGTCCAGATCGAGCAGCACCGTCAGGTGGGGGCTCAGACCGCCTGTGGCCTCGCGGGTCAGGTCACGCAGCAGCCCGACGGGCAGCCCACGGCCAGCACCCTGGTAGGCCAGGCTGGAATCGAAGTACCGGTCGCAGATCACGGTGTGCCCCTGCGCCAGCGCGGGCCGGATCACATGGGTGACCAGCTGGGCCCGGCTGGCGCTGTACAGCAGGAATTCCGGCAGGGGATCGATGCTGAGTTCCGGGTCAAGCAGCACCTCCCGCACCCGGGTGCCCAGCGGCGTGCCGCCGGGTTCGCGGGTCACGATATGAGGCACACCCGTACCCTGGAGGCGCGCCACCAGACAGGCGATCTGGGTACTTTTTCCGGCGCCTTCGGGCCCTTCGAACGTGATGAAGGGCACGCCGGCTTCAGGCTTGCCGCTGGTCACAGGCCAGTCGGGTGATGCAGGAACTGCCACGGCAGACCGAATTCCTCCTCGATCCGGGCCGCCAGAGCGCGAACGCCGAAGACTTCCGTCTCGTAGTGCCCGGCGTACACCACGTTGACCCCGTATTCAAAAGCGTCGTGAAAATGCTTGTGCTCGGGCTCGCCAGTCAGCAGGGTGTCCAGCCCCAGCGCCGCCGCCTCCGCCACCCGGTCGGCCCCGCTGCCACTCACGATGCCGAGCCGACGTACGGTGGGTGTACCGCCGCCATGCACCAGGCAGATTTCGCCGGTCAGCTTCTGCACCCGGTCGGCAAAGTCCTGGAGGCTCTGTTCGAACGGCAGTTCGCCGGCCAGCCCCAGCGTGTGCCCGGCCCACTGACCGAACGGCACCGTGTTTTCCAGGCTCAGGGCCCGCGCGATCATGGCGTTGTTCCCGATCTCCGGATGCGCGTCCAGGGGAAGGTGGGCGGCGTACAGGTTCAGGTCAGCCATCAGCGCGCTTCGCAGCCGGCGGCGGTGAGGGCCGGTGACGGCCAGCGGCTGTCCCCAGAACAGGCCATGGTGCACGAGCAGCAGGTCTGCTCCGCTGTCGGCGGCATGTTCCAGGGTCTTGGCACTGGTGTCCACGCTGGCAGCCACCCGGCGGATGACCTCGGTGCCTTCGATCTGCAGGCCATTGAGGCTGGGGTCGGCTTTGGCAAACGTGTCGAGTTGCAGGTAAGTGTTGAGCCAGCGCACGAGGTCTGCGCGGCTCACCTCGCCACGCGGGCGCGAGGAGGGATCAGGGGTCAGCATCATGTCTGGCATTCTAGGCGCGCGGCCCGGAAAGCTGGGGCAGGCAAAGCAGGAGACCCTTGGCGGCTTCCAGGAAAGAACAGCCGCGCTGGTCCTGAAGCTGCTCCATCACTCCGCTTCAGGTTAGGGGTTGAAGCTGCGGGGGTCGGGAGCCTGCGCGCATTTGGGCTCGACAATATCCTTCCAGCCCAGCGGCTTGAGGCTGTTGCCGCAGGCGGCCAGATAGGCCTGGGCATAGCGCTCGGGCCAGCTTTCCCAGATCTGCTGGTGGTAGGCGCTGAGGCCCTCGGTAGTGCCGACCCCAAGTTTCAGGTACCAGCCGGCAGCGCAGTGTCCGTACTCGTGAGCGGCAACCCGGACCAGATCGCCCCGCGAGAGCGTGGGGTCAATGTCGACCACGCACTTTTTGGCCAGTGGCCCGGTCAGCGCGTAGCCCGCATACGGGGCCCCCTGACGGCGAACGAGGGCCCCCGGTGCCACCCACCGCCAGGTCACCTCGACGTCATGCACGGTGGTCGTCCACTGGGCATTGTCACGCGCAGGAGCCACAAACGTGCAGCCTGTCAGGAGAGAAGCCAGCAACAGCATGAGTTTTGGCATTGGCGTTCACAGTAGCCTGCGGACAACTGTCAAGGTGGTGACGGTTGTTCCTTTATATAGCGGCGTCTGCACCTGCCCCGGGTTGGGAAAACGCCTTTCCCAACCCGGCCTCCTGTGGCCCCCGGCAATCCAGGGCCACCCTGTCTATTAGTTGACAAAATTACTCAACAAGTGCGCTATTCTCTGTCTATGATTCGCGCTCTTCTCGCTACAACCACCCTGGCCCTGTTGGCCGGTTCCGCTCACGCCCAGCAGGTCAGGGAACTGCGCCTGGGCGTCTTCCCCAACGTCACTCACGCCGCTGGTCTGGTCGGCGTGCAGCGCGGCCTGATCCAGAAGGAACTGGGCGGCGTCAAACTGGTCGTCAAGGAATTCGCCAACGGCTCACAGATCAACGAGGCCTTCGCTGCCGGCGCCATTGACGCGGCCTATGTGGGACCGGGCCCGGCCATGAACGCCTTCATGCGCGGCGTTCCCATCCAGGTGTATGCCGGAGCGGCCAACGCCGGTGCGGTGCTGGTCGCGCGCAAGGACAGTGGCGTGCGTAACGTCAAGGGACTGGCGGGCAAGAAGGTCGCCGTGCCCACACGCGGCTCGACCCAGGACATCAGCCTGCGTCACCTGCTGCACGAAAATGGCCTGAAGGCCACCGATGAAGGCGGCAACGTCACCATCGTGCCGATTGACCCGGCCAATATGCCCGCTGCCTTTGCCGGCAAGCAGGTCGACGCCGCGCTGGTGCAGGAGCCCTGGGGCGCCGTCATGGAAACTCAGGGAGCCCGCCTGATTGCCAACGAAAAAGCCATCTGGGAAGGTGGAAACTACACCACCACCGTGCTGGTCGTGAACACCAAGTTTGCCGGACAGAACCCGGACGCTGTGCGTGACCTGCTGCGCGGCCACCTCGCGGCGATCAACTTCATCAAGAAGAGCAACGCCGGAGCCCAGAAAGCCATTGCCGAGCAAATCTACACCTTTACCGGCAAACGCCCCAACAGCGCTGAGCTGTTCAAGGCGCTGGCCCGCACCAAGGTCACCTGGGACATCAACCTCAAGACCCTGGCGGAGTATGCACAGCTCAACAAGGAAGCCGGCTTTGCGCGGGATGTCCCGGACCTGGGCCGCTTCGTGAACCTCAGCATTATCCGCAGCCTGGCCAAGTAAGGTTTTCTTCCGCCCGGCCCTCTGGTGAACATGCCCGGTGCGTGGTGATCAGGGGGCAAGTGCCCTGCTGTCTTCCTTTCGTGCCAGCTTCCTTTCGCGCTGCATTCCTTTCCGGGCACCGAACCCCAGGTACACTGCCTGACATGACAGGGCCTAGAAAAGGATCACGGGGACGCGGCCCGAAGAAGAACACCGCGCAGGGGCGCGGCGGCTCCACCCGCGATACGGTGCGACCGGCCAGGGAACGCACCTCACGCGGCAGCGAAGTGAGCACCGCGGGTGAGCGCACCGGCGCTGCCAGGGGCGCAGGGCAGCGCAGCGGACCCGGACGTACAGGAGGCCGCGCAGATACTGGCCGCACCGAATCAGGACGGACAGGGACGGGCCGCAGCAGCACCGGGCGCACCACCGGAGGCCCAGCCGCGAGCCGGGGCAGTTCAGGCCCCCAGAAAGCAGGAGCTGCCCGGGGAAGCCGGAGCGACGCCTCCAAACCCGGCGCATCCTCACGGCGCACACCCGACGAGCGCAGCGGCAGCACCGGAGGTGAGCGCTCTGCGCCCTCAGGTCAGGCCCGCCGCGCGCCTCCAAAGGTCCGGAAGGCCCTGCCGGAACTCAAACGGGTTCAGCTGGACGCTCCCGCGCCGGACACCATCTTTGTGGACCGTGACGGCGAACGGATCAGTTTTCCGGACAGCAACCTCAAGCGGGTCGCGGCGCGCATCCTGACGGACAAGAACAAGGCCTGGCGGTACCGGCCGTTCAGCTTCCCCCTCTTTACCGACCGTGGTGGTGAGCAGACCTTCCACTTCGACTTCTACATCTATGACGCCGAGGACAGCGTGATCCGGCTGCTGCTGGTGGTGCCCTTCGAATCACGGGAGGTCTGGGACCGGGTGGGCCGCTTCAAGCGCCAGTATCCGATGTACACCTACGAACTGTGGACCCCCGAAAGGCTTGCGAAGCTCAGTGGTCCCCACGGCTCGCTGGGGTTCTGAGCGGGGAGCCCGCAGCACCCTTACCTGACGGCAGCGCAAGCTTGAGCGTTCCCTGAGAATCCGGCGCAGTGTGTCCGGGCTCGTTTCTGGGGGCAGGCGGCGTCTGGTAACGTTTCCACAGACAGACGGGAACTTCGCGAGAACCTGAAGTTCCCGTTTCACCGTCTTGACCGATACCAGGCGCCCTAGGTGCCTTGCTCAAGGAGTTTTTTACATGTCCATTCTTCCTGCTTCCCCCCCGACCGTTCGCGTCCTGCCCGGCAGCCCCTATCCGCTGGGGGCCACCTGGGACGGCAAGGGCACCAACTTCGCGCTGTATTCCGAGAATGCCAGTGGCGTCGAGTTGTGTCTGTTCGATGACCAGGACCAGGAAACACGCGTTCCCTTGCGTGAACACACCGCGTTCGTGTGGCATGGCTACCTGCCGGGTCTTGCACCGGGGCAGCGCTACGGTTACCGCGTTCACGGGGAGTACGCGCCGGACAAGGGGCTGCGTTTCAATCCCAACGTGGTGCTGCTCGACCCCTATGCCAAGGCCCTGGACGGCACCGAGCGTCTGGACCAGGGGGTTTTCGGGTACGAGCTGGGCCGCGGCGACACCGTGATGCAAAAAGGTGAGCAGCGTGGCGCGCCCCTGGGCATCGTGGTGGACCCGATGTTCAACTGGGTGGGCGACCAGAAGCCGAATATTCCCTTTCACCAGTCGGTGATCTACGAGGCTCACGTCAAGGGCCTGACCATGACCCACCCGGAAGTTCCCGAGGCCCTCCGGGGCACCTACGCCGGGGTCGCCACTGAACCGGTGCTGCGTTACCTCAAGGAGCTGGGTATCACGGCCATCGAGTTCCTGCCGGTGCACCAGCACGTGGACGACCCCTTTCTGCTGGACAAGGGCCTGACCAACTACTGGGGCTACTCCACGCTGAGCTTCTTCGCCCCGGACGTGCGCTACTCGGCGGCGGCAAGGCGGGGCGACCCGGCCGGCGCGGTGCCGGAGTTCAAAAACATGGTGCGCGCCCTGCACGACGCGGGGATCGAGGTCATTCTGGACGTGGTGTACAACCACACCGCCGAAGGCAACCACATGGGCCCTACCATGTCCTTCAAGGGCATCGACAACCCCACCTATTACCGGCTGGTGGCCGACAGTCCGCGCTTCTACTTCGACTACACCGGCACCGGCAACAGCCTCAACGTGCGCCACCCGCAGACCCTGCAGCTGATCATGGACTCGCTGCGTTACTGGGTCACCGAGATGCGTGTCGACGGCTTCCGTTTCGACCTCGCCTCCACCCTGGCGCGCGGGCTGCACGAGGTCGACCAGCTCTCGGGCTTTTTCACGATCATTCACCAGGACCCAATCATCAGCCAGGTCAAGCTGATTGCCGAGCCCTGGGACGTGGGCGAGGGCGGGTATCAGGTCGGAAACTTCCCGGTCAACTGGGCCGAGTGGAACGGCATCTACCGCGACGACATGCGCGCCTTCTGGCGGGGCGAGGGCGGACTGGCCAGCGAAATCGGCTACCGACTGAGCGGGTCCTCGGACCTGTACCAGAACGACGGCCGCAAGCCCTACGCCAGCATCAACTTTGTGACCGCGCACGATGGCTTTACCCTGCGCGACTCGGTGACCTACGAGCACAAGCGCAACGAGGTCAACGGCGAGGGCGGCCAGGACGGCCACAACCACAACATCACCTGGAACTGTGGAGTCGAGGGCGAGACCGACGATCCCGAGGTCAACCGCCTGCGCCGCCAGCAGCAGCGCAATTTCCTGGCCACCCTGCTGCTGGGGCAGGGCACCCCCATGATCCTGGGGGGCGACGAGATCGGTCGCACCCAGGGGGGCAACAACAACGCCTACTGCCAGGACAACCACATCAGCTGGTACGACTGGTCCGACGTCGACCTGGACCTGCTGGCCTTCACGCGGCGCCTGATTGCCCTGCGCAAGGCACACCCCGCGCTGCACCGGCGGAAATTCTTCAGTGGCCGGACCATTCGTGGCGAGGGCGTGCGCGACATCATGTGGCTGCGCTTTGACGGTGAAGTCATGAGCGACGACGACTGGAGCAACCCCCAGACCCAGTCGCTGGGCATGTTCCTGGACGGTGATGGCCTCGACGACGTGGACGAGGCCGGCAATCCACTCCACGACGACGACCTGCTGCTGCTGCTGAGTTCCTCGTACGTAGACCTGCCGTTTCGACTGCCGGACTACGGCGGCTGCCGCTTCTGGGAACTGCTGATCGATACGACGGATGACAACGCCGAGGAGCTCGTCCGCGCCGGTTCGGAGACCAACCTGTGCGCGCGCAGTGTCAAGCTCTTCCGCTGCGTCCGCTGACCTTTTACTGCCATTAAAGCCTCCTCACGGGCCGGTTCCGGGAGGCCGCTACGCTCAGGACACCGGCGCGCTGCGTTCTCAGGACCCGCGCCTCTGTGTCCTGTTGAGCTGCCGGCGACGCAAAGAGGTGACCGCCGTCTCTGCCGCGAAGGAGTAAGTGCCATGATTTCCTCTGTTTTCCGTCTGACGACCATCCTCAGGGCGCGCGCCATATGCCCGGCGGAATTGTTCTCCCAGGTTCGACCATGAGCGCCCCCACTGCGGCACCGGTCAGCGTGCACCCGGCGTCCCAGGGACACGCCCTGCCGGACGCCACCTACCGACTGCAGCTTCATACCGGCTTCGACTTCGCGGCGGCGCAAAGGGTCCTGCCGTATCTGGCACGCCTAGGGGTCACCGACGTCTACCTCTCCCCCATCTGGACCAGCACGCCCGGCAGCACCCACGGCTATGACGTCACCGATCACGCCGAGGTCAACCCGCAGCTGGGCGGAGAGGCCGCGCTGCGCCGGTTTGCCAGGCGTGCCCGCGAGCTCGGCCTGGGCCTGATCGTGGATTTCGTGCCCAACCACATGGGCATTCAGAATGGTCATAACCCCTACTGGGAAGACGTGCTGCAACACGGGCAGGCCAGCCGCTACGCCCACTTTTTCGATATCTCCTGGCAGCCACTCAAGCGGGCCCTGGAAGGCAAGGTGCTGCTGCCGGTGCTTGGCGACCAGTATGGCCGGGTGCTCGAACGCGGCGAACTTCGCCTGGAACGCCAGGGCGGACGCTTTTTCTTCCGCTACTACGAGCGCCTGTTTCCCATGTCGCCTCGCAGCCTCGCGGATCTGCTTTCGGGGGTCGAGGCCCGGCTTACCGAGGAGCGCAGTACCGAGCGCAGCGAACTGGCCAGCATCGCGCGCAGTGTGGCCAACCTGCCGCGCAGCACGGCCGGCGACCTGACCGATGCCGACCGTCTGGGCCGTGCCCAAGAGGTCGAGGTCATGACCCGCCGCCTGGAGACCCTGGCGGGCAGTTCGCGCGAGGTCAGCCGGGTCCTGGGCGACATGGTCGAGGCGGTCAACGCCGACCCGGCGCTGCTCGACCGCCTGATTCAGGACCAGAACTACCGTCTGGCCAACTGGCGGGTGGCCTCCGAGGAGATCAACTACCGGCGCTTTTTCGACATCAACGATCTGGCCGCGCTGCGCATGGAAGACCCGCGCGTCTTCGAGTGGGCCCACAGCAAGCTGTTCGAGCTGATCCGGGAGCGCGTGATCACCGGCGTGCGACTTGACCACACCGACGGCCTGTACGACCCGGCCGGCTACTTCCAGGCCCTGCAGGCTGGCGCAGCCGAAGCTCTGGGGCTGGACTGGGACGGCCAGAGCCGCCCGCTGCCGCTGTACGTGGTGGCCGAGAAGATCCTGGAACCTGGTGAGAAGCTGCCCGAGGCCTGGGCCGTTCACGGGACCACCGGTTACGATTTCCTGGCACAGCTGGGCGGCGTGTTCGTGGACGGCACCGCCGAGGATGACCTGAGCGCCATCTACCGGCGCTTTACCGGAGACCGCGACACGTACGGTGATCACCTGTACCGGGGCAAGCACCTGATTCAGCGCAGCAGCCTTCCGGGTGAGGTCAATGTGCTCACCGAGCACCTCGAGCGCCTGTCCGAAGCAGACCTGCGGGCGCGCGACTTCACGCTCAGTGCCCTGCGGGTGGTGGTGCGCGAGGTGATCGCCTCGTTCCCGGTGTACCGCACCTATGTGCGCGCCGACGGGCAGCGCGAGCCCGGCGACAACGCCAAGATCGAGCACGCCATCCGGGATGCCAAGGCCCACAGCCGCCGTGAGGGCAACGCCATCGATTCCAGCGTCTTCGACTACCTGCATGCCGTCCTCACGCTGGACGCCCCGGACGACGAGACGCGCGCGGCCTACGCGGACTTTGCCCTCAAGTTTCAGCAGCTGACCGGCCCGGTCACCGCCAAGGGCGCCGAGGACACAGCCTTCTACCGCTACGCCCGGCTGCTTTCCCTCAACGAGGTGGGCGGCGACCCGGCGCTGTTCGGCACCCCTGTGCGCGCATTCCATGCCTCGGCGCGCGAACGCGGCGAACGCTGGCCCCATTCCATGCTGGCCGGCAGCACCCACGACACCAAACGCGGCGAGGACACCCGCGCGCGCATCAGCGTCATCTCGGAGCTGTCCCAGACCTGGTCGGCGTACCTCAGCCGATGGTCCGGACATATCCGGGCCCTGGAGACCGAGACCGACCTGGGAGGGGCGCCGACCCCGCTGGACACCTACGTTTTGCTGCAAAACGCCCTGGGGGCCTATCCGCTCGGCGGAAACCTGGACGGCTTTGCCGACCGCCTGAGCGCCTACATGCTCAAGGCGGCCCGCGAGGCAAAGCTGCGTACTGGCTGGGCTTCACAGGACAGTGAATACGAGGCGGCGCTGGAGCGCATGGTGGGCGGCCTGCTGCAAGACGACGTGTTCCTGAGCAGCCTGCGCGAGTTGCACGAGCGCATCAGTCCCTACGGCGCGCAGAACAGCCTGAGCGCTACCCTGGTCCGCCTGAGCGCGCCGGGAGTCCCCGACACCTACCAGGGCTCGGAGGGCTGGAACCAGTCCCTGGTAGACCCGGACAACCGCCGCCCGGTGGATTACAGCTGGCGCACCCGCACCCTGACCCGCCTGGAGTCCCGGCATGCCCAGGACGGCCTGAAACTGGCCCAGGACCTGCTGGGCTCCTATCAGGACGGCCGGGTGAAACTGCTGGTGACCTGGGCCGCCCTGCAGGCGCGCGCCGCGCACCGCACGCTGTTTGGGGAAGGCCGCTACCGCCCGCTGGACGCAGGCAAATATCTTCTGGCGTTTGCCCGGGAACTGGACGGCGAGGTGGCTGTCACGGTAGCTCCGCGCCTGACGCTGACCCTGACCCGTGAGACGCAGCCCTGGGCGCTGGGTGAAGTGTGGGGCAACCGTCAGCTGACCCTGCCGAGAGCCGGAACCTACCGCAACGTATTGACTGGCCAGCAGTTCCGGGTCCGGGGCGAAAAGATTCCGGTGGCCAAGGTGCTCGAGGACTTTCCACTGGCCCTGCTGGTTCGCCAGTAGGCTCAGGCTCTGTCTGCGGTTTCAGCCCGCCAGGAACCTGTGTTCTGGCGGGCTGAATCATCTATAGCTGTTCGCGGGCTCATTTTCCGCCCTGGTCTCTGGTCTTCAGTAGGCTTCTTGCATGTCTCCGGCTTCTTATCCACCCTTTCCGGGTGTACAACCGCCCTGCGTTAGCTCCAGGTGATCGGATGCCGGCACACGGTCTGTACTCAGCCTGAATCAGTAATCGCGATCCCGAAGTGCCTTGGCCAGCGCGAGGGCATCGAACGGTGCATGCGTGCCGATGTCGTTATCGAAGTACACATACACGTCCCTGGAGCCCATGGGCACGGAATCCTGGGTCAGACGCCGGGCATCAGGGGGCTGCGTGCCCGCCTGCCAGGCGCGGATTCTGTGTGCCCAGGCATCTATCTCATCAGGGTCATATCCGCTGCGGTACAGCTCCCTGGAGCCATGCAGACGCACGTAGACGAAGTCTGCCGTGACCTCCTCGATGAGGGGAAACTGCCCGGCTGCGTCAGCCACCACCAGCGAGACTCCCGCGCGCCGCAGCAGCGAGGCCAGCTCCGGGGTTCTGAAGCTCTCATGCCGGACTTCCAGGGCGTAGCGGATCGGCAGATCCTGCTGCACGTCCATCCAGGCGCGGCCTTCCAGCTGGGCACCGTGTTCCTGTGCCAGCCGGGCGGCCTGGGCGGTCGAGCGGGGAAGCAGGGCCAGAAAGTCCTCGACCAGGGCAGCATCGAAGCGCAGCCGCTCCGGCAACTGCCACAGCACCGGGCCCAGCCGGTCTTCCAGCCGAAGCACCCCGGAGGCAAAAAAATTGGCGAGCGGCTGACGCACGTCGCGCAGCTTTTTCATGTGGGTGACGAACCGCCCGCCTTTCACCGCGAAGATGAAGCCAGGCGGAACCTGGGCCGCCCACCGGGCGTAGGTATCGGGCCTTTGCAGGGCGTAGAAGGACCCATTGATCTCCACGCTGGCCATCTGCCCAGCGAGGTATTCCAGTTCGCGCCGCTGCACCAGTCCCTGCGGGTAGTAGGTTCCCCGCCAGTGCCGGTATGTCCAGCCGGACGTGCCGATGTAAACACGCCCCATGGCGGGCTCAGCCTGTAGGTTCATCAGCTGGCCTCCCTCACAGGCCCGGTGCTGGTCACCTTGTGCCGGTCAGGGCAGCACATTGCCCGCTGCGCGGTAGATCGCATACCACTCTTCACGGGTCAGGTGGACCTCGCTGGCTTTGCAGCAGTCCTTCAGGCGGTCGATGTTCATGGTGCCGATCACCGGCTGCATGCGTGCCGGGTGACGCAGCAGCCAGGCGATCGCTATGGTCGTGTTGCTCACGCCGTAGGAGTGGGCCACCTCGTCTATCTTCGCGTTCAGTTCCGGGTATTTGTCGCTGCCCAGGAAGACCCCTTCGAAAAAGCCGTACTGAAACGGCGACCAGGGCTGAATGGTGATGTCGTGCAGGCGGCAGTAGTCAAGGACGCCGCCGTCACGATTGACCGCCGCGTCATTTTCCATGTTCACATTGAAGCCGCTGGTAATCATGGTGGCGTTGGTAATGCTGAGCTGCAACTGGTTGGCCACGATGGGCTGACTCACATATTTCTTCAGCAGATCGATCTGGCGCGGGTGCTGGTTCGAGACGCCGAAATGCCGGACCCTGCCGGAACTTGAAAGCTCGTCAAACGCCTGCGCCACCTCTTCAGGCTCCACCAGCGTGTCGGGGCGGTGCAGCAGCAGAATGTCGAGGTAATCGGTCTTCAGGCGCTTCAGAATGCCGTCCACCGACGCGAGGATATGCTCCCTGGAAAAGTCGAACATGCCTTTGCGGATGCCGCATTTGGATTGCAGGATGATCTTGTCCCGGACCGTGCTGTCCATATGAATCGCGTCGGCGAAGATCTCCTCGCACGATCCGCCGCCGTAAATATCGGCGTGGTCAAAAAAATTCGCGCCCTCGTCCAGCGCGGCCTGGACAAAGCGTTCAGCTTCTGCTTTGTCCAGGGAATTGATGCGCATACAGCCCACTGCAATGACAGGTACGTCCAGCCCACTGGTGCCGAGTTTCAAGGTCTTCATTGGGAAAATCCTCCTTGGTTAGATTGTGAAGGCACAGTGCGTCCTGCTTCTTTGCGGAACGCGTAGTCCACTGGCTTTCAGACTTTTACCTCGCAGGTGCCACACCGATTTCCCTCAGGCCAGCAGCGAATCGTCCAGCTGGTTCAGCCAGTCCTGCGGGCTGTCATATACCGCCACCGCTCCCTCAAAGCGGTCGTCCCCGCCGCAGCGCAGGGCCACGGCCTTCACCCCTGCCCTGCTCGCGCTCTCTATGTCGAAGGGCGTGTCTCCCACCATCAGCACCTCGGCCGGGTCCAGACCAAGTTTGCCCACCGCCGCCTGCACGATGTCAGGTTCAGGTTTGGAAGCTTCCACGTCAGAGGCCGTGGTGCGCTCGGTGAGAAGATCCTCGGCCTGTGCAATTTTCAGCAGTCCATCGACCAGCGCTTCGTCTGCCGAGGTGCCGGCAATAAGTTTCAGGCCGCGTTCCTGCAGGGCCTGCAGCAGCGCGCGGGTACCGGGCTGCGACTGCACGTGTGGCAACTCGTCCTGCTGGAAGTGGTTCTTCCATCCCTCGCTAAGCTGCTCGTAGGCAGGGTGTCCCTTCTCGATCCCCGTCAGGCGCGGCACCAGCTGATCTCCCCCCATCCCGATCAGGGGTCGGACCTGTTCGAACGGCACCTCGAACCCTGCATCCGCAAAGGCTCGCACCCAGGCCCGGGCATGGCCATCATTGCTGTCGACCAGGGTTCCGTCGATATCGAAGATCACGCCTCGGTACGGGGTCATTCCGCAAACCTATCCGCTGGCCTGGGGCCCCACGTAAGAATGGTGCTGGTCAGCACTTCATGCTGCAGCCCCAGGCCACTCCACCCGCGTAGCCAGGCAGGGTGACGCAGACACCGAAAATGCCGCGGACACTGCACCCCGAAGGCATCCGCACCTTCCTGTTTTTTCGGAACTCCAGCCGCAGGAGACCAGCAGCACACGTATATGTGGCAGAAGTGCGCCCGACGAACTCAAGGCGACAGACGTCAGGTTCGCGCGTTCTTCATCTGAGCCCTGACTCCGCCGGGTCTGTGACGTTATCGGGAACCCGGACACGCCGGGCGACGTATTCTGAGGTGTATGCAGACTTATCCTTCTGTCAGAAGTGGAACGGCGGACCTGGTCCGCACGTTCATGGCCCGAACCTACTCCTGGATGGCCGCCGGTCTGGCCCTGACCGCCGGTGTCGCCTACCTGACTGCCCAGAATGAAGCCCTTGCCATGCAGGTCATGGCCCTCCGCCTGCCCCTGATCCTGGCGCAGCTTGCGCTGGTGTTCGTGCTGAGCATTTTCGCCCAGCGCCTGTCGAGTGCTGTGGCCGGCATGCTGTTTATCGGCTACGCCGCCCTGACCGGCCTGACTTTCAGCGCCCTGCTGTTCGCCTACTCGCCCACCGCCGTCATTACGGCCTTTGCTACCACTGCCGGTACCTTCGGCCTGATGAGCGTCGCCGGCTTCGTCATCAAGAAGGACCTTAGTGCCATGGGCCGCTTCTTCCTGTTCGCCGTGCTGGGGCTGATCGTGGCCATGATCGTCAACCTGTTCGTGGCCAGCAGCGCCCTGACGCTGGGCATCAGCATCGTGGGCGTACTGGTGTTCGCTGGCCTGACCGCATACCACACCCAGATGCTGCGTAACCTGGCCCTCAGCGGCATTTCCGGCGAGCAGGCCGAGCGTTCGGCCATCAACGGTGCCCTGGCCCTGTACCTGGATTTCATCAACATGTTCCTGTTTATCCTGCGTCTGTTTGGTGGCAGCCGCGACTGAGCGCCCTCAGCGCTTCCCCTTTCTCCCCCTGCGGCTTCAGCAACGACCCGGACCTTCTGGTCCGGGTTTTCTGTTTCCTTGTTATGTGCTCGAACGTAACACCCAGGCCGAGTTGGCACCGACCAGCTTATGGTGCTTGGTAGCCAGCTGATGGTGCTTTGGGGCACTACGGGTGGCCTGGTGCCCGGTAGGCATCCCGCCCACGACGGACAGACCATGGGTCTGAAAGGCGAGCAGGGCCGCCAGACGCTGAGCCCTGAGGAAGGCCATTGACTCGGCGCGGTTCAGACCCGGCTGCAGGTCCAGCGCATCTCTCCGCTCGCGGTCGGGATCACGATCCACAGGCGGCCACCTTCCAGAAGCTCAGCCGTGGCCCGGTCAAAGCCGCTCCCACTGAAATGCGTCAGCCCCGTGGCAGCGTCGAAGCGCCAGCGTCCGGCAGCCCCGTAGACGTCCTTGTACGCGCCGCCCGAAAGCAGATTGAAGTATCCCCGGGTCTCGATCTCGTAGGTATAGCTGCCATTGAGAAAGCGCGGGACACTCTGAGCGCACCCGTACTTGCCCGGGGCAGGGACCTTCGCCGCCGGCTTCGGGGCAACTTTGGTCGGCGCCGGCGCGGCTTTCATGGGAGGCGGTGCGGGTGCAGGCTTTACGGCTGGTTGTGACCTCGCTGCCTTCAACTGGCACCAGCCGAGCACCACACTCTCCGCGTCTCCATACAGCACTCCCACGTACCGGTTGCTCTTTTCGGTCAGCAGGAACGACAGGGAATAGCTTTCGTCGTCTTCGTCCTCGGCCAGCTGACTGAAGGTCATGCTCCGGGCCTTGAACTGGGAGGCGAGGTTATCACTGATCTGCTCGGCGAGATCAGCGTTGTCCCAGACCAGGTATTCGCTAGTCTGGCAGCCACTGTTCTGGTCTTTGGCCAGCGCGTTCAGCAGTTGCCCGAATTTGCGGGTCGCAGTGGCGTCGGTAACCCGCACCGCGCCGTTCGTCAGCGGAATACGCAGCAGAACAGAGGTGCTGGCCGGGCCTTGCTGCGAAGAAGCTGCCGAGCCGAGCAGCGCACAGAGAAGTAACAGGGTTCGCTTCACCTTGGACCTTCCTTCAGGGAGTGACGTGCCGGCAGTGTAGAAGCAGTTCACTAACGAATCACTCACAGCTTCCCAGGACGTCCCAACTCCTCCTCGCCTAGCGGCGCAAGCACCCAGCTCCTGTCTGCACTTAAGGTCTCAAGCTGTTTCCCTGAAGGCTGGTCGGCCCACGGAGCACCTTCAGGCTCCTTCGCGGATAGCCCGCACTTCCAGCAGTCCAGACTCCACAAACGTGGTGCCGTCGCGTGCCTGGTTGTACTCGGCCCACAGCTGTTCCAGATCGGCCTGGAGCCTGCCCTGCCCGGCCTCGTCAAGGGCCATGAAACTGCGGTGGGTTGGGCCGTAGTAGGTGCGGAAGGAGTTCACCACCTCAGCCGGCGGGAACGGATACACGAATGGGTACATCCGGCGTTCCATGTGCAGGGAACCGATGCCGGAGTGCAGCCGCTCGCGCTCGCCGGGTTGAAGATTCAGCCGGTCCAGAAAATCCAGGGCGCCCGGTTCCAGCGCCTTGGCGAAGCGGCCGTAGTCTCCGCTCTCCCAGGTGGCCTTGAGACGGGCCTTGAGCGTCTGCATTTCAGGCGTCATGGCGGGTGCAGTCATACTGTTCTCCTCCGGGCATGGCGCAGGTCGCGGGAGCGGACCAGGCGACCTGCCAGGGCAAATCTCTGTGGCGCAGCCCTGTGGTCTGTCACGACGACACAGGCCAGCAGGCACCACAGGAACAGGACGAACCGACGAGAAATACGCGGGCACGGGAGACGATCACCCCCTGGGAGCAGGCGCCCTATGCACGCTTCACCAGGATCAGGGCCTCTGAGGTCCTTTTTACTGTACTCCGCGGCCGCTCAGGCAACCAGACAGGCGGCGCAGACGCCCACCCGTTGCTGGCCTCAGTCGCCGCGGCCGTCCATGACACCACTGCCCAGCAGCTGGGCCTGGAAGTCTCCGAACGGGGTGTGGGTGCGCGCCCAGGAAACGGCGGCCTCCACGTCGTAAGGCACGGCCAGGAATTCCACGGCCCAGTGGCTGCCCCGCCTTTCGAGCAAGGTCCAGCGGGCGCGGGGATCACCGTCCACCTGATCGCTGACGGCCCCGGCGTTGACCACCAGTGTGTCACCCACCCGGGTCGCGCCGGGCCGGTGGGTGTGGCCGCAGACGACAACCTCGGCCTGCCATGACTCAACGACACCCCGCAGCTCGAGTGGGTCACGCGAACGGTAAAATCCCCGCCCGTCCGCGCCACGGTCCCAGACCCACAGCAGGCTTTCCCAGCTGCTGTCCGGCGTGCCGTGGCAGGCCAGGAGCCGCCCGCCGTCCAGTCGGGCCGTCAGGGGAAGGGCCGCCAGCCGCGCCACGGTAGCGTCATCCAGCTGGGTTTCAAGCCAGGCCCCGTACTGCAGGCTCAGCGGATTGCGCCGGCCGCCGGGCCAGAGCTTTTCCTCGTTGTTGCCGCGCACCTCCACTGCACCCAGCCTGGCCTGCAGGCACGCGGCGCGCCAGGGGTCGGCACTTCCCTCCACCTGATCGCCCAGATTGACGATCACGTCCGGCGCCGCCAGATGCACCGCGCGCAGCGTGGCTTCCAGAGCAAAAGCGTTGCCGTGTACATCGGAAATAACTGCCACCCGCACGCCCGCAGCCTAGAGCAGTTCCCTGGATTCCGCTACCGAGAAGACAGACTCGCAGCGGCTCCATTCTGCGTCCTGCCCGGCAAAATCCACTCGTTACGCCCGGTCAGCTCGATGCCATCTTCTTGACCGATGCTCTGGCGCGCTAGCATGCGGCATGAGCATTCTGCCCGACTGGCGGATTCGTGAACTGGCCCAAGGCGGGATGATCGAACCCTTTGAAGACCGGCTGGTCCGCACCGCCGAAAGCGCGCACGTCATCAGCTATGGCCTGAGCAGTTTTGGCTACGACCTGCGCTGCGCCGACGAGTGGAAGGTGTTTACCAATGTCATGAGCGCCATCGTGGACCCCAAGGCCTTCGACGACCGGTCCTTTGTGGATATTCAGGCGAGCGAGATCATCATTCCGCCCAACAGTTTCGTGCTGGCGCGCAGCCTGGAATACCTGCGGATTCCGGAGAACGTGATGGTGGTGGCGCTGGGCAAATCGACCTATGCGCGCTGCGGCATCGTGGCCAATGTCACGCCGCTGGAGCCGGGCTGGGAAGGCCATGTGACGCTGGAATTCAGCAACACCACGCCTCTGCCCGCCAAGATGTACGCCTTTGAAGGCTGCGTTCAGCTGCTGTTTTTTGAGGGCGAACGGCCAGAGGTCACCTATGGGGACCGCCAGGGCAAGTACCAGGGGCAGCGCGGCGTGACCCTGCCGAGGCTGTAAAGGCCTCAGATTTCCAATGATCCGCCAGCGGCAGGCAGGTGACCTGAGAGACTTGCAACTCGCCATGCGAGAAGTTCACGAGGCCGAAGGGTATCCCTCGATGTGGCCGGCGGATCCCATGGCCTTTCTCCAACCGTCGGGAACGGTGGCAGGCCGGGTCGCCGTACAACACGAACAGGTGATGGGACAGGTGCTGCTGTGTTCCCTGAGTCACGGTTCCTGGGCCGCGCAGCTTCCGCCGGAAACCCTGGAGGTCAAGCGGCTGTTCGTCGCGCCGGCTGGTCGCGGGCTTGGCCTGGGACGCGCCCTGATGGAAGCGGCCACGGCACACGCACGAACACTGGGCCGCCCGGCTGCGCTTCAGGTCGCAGAACACAATCGCGCGGCCCTGGCGCTGTATCAGGCGCTCGACTGGCGCCACCTGACCAGGGGGCAGGCGACCTGGAGCGGCCCCGATGGACATAGGCCGATGGTGGCTGTGCTGCAGTCGCCTCCAATCTGAGGTGCCTGCCCAGTGCCCGTCCATCCGGCGCAGAACGCATGAGCCTGCCTGTCCGGACGAACCGCCCGGCATTTGTAAACGCAATTTGAGGCGATCCGAAAGTTCGCCAAGACACCCTCTGTCAGGCTATCCGTATGCCAGACAAGGATGACAAGAACAAGGGCCACACCAGCCAGCCGCAGGACTACGACCGCAACAGCCAGGAAGTGCATGAGATCAACCACGACCGCAAGCCGTCCCTGAAAGGCGTCAACGACCGCGAGGCGAACGCGGCCCGCAACACCGAACATGATGGGCATAAAGAGCAGCAGGACGTGGAGCAGGCACGGTCGGTCCCTGCCAGCAAACAGGGATAAGCCCAGGCGTCCATATTCCTTCAAGACGGGGCCTGGTCCCGTCTTTTTCTTTGGGCTGCCTGACAGCAACCTTTACCCGCGAAGACCTGAGGACCAAATGGCCCACACAGTCCAGTTCACACAGGCCTTTTCCACCTGATGCTGGTCCGCGCATGGTGGACGTTTCGCAGCTTGTGCCCCCATGGGGTCCCGGGCCTGCTCACTGTCCGTAACGACCGGCCGCTAGACTCGGCCTGTGAACAAAATGGTCATCGTGGCGGCCAAGCGCACGCCGATTGGAAGCTTTATGGGCGCCCTGAAGGACGTCAGCGCCGTCGATCTGGGGATTACGGCCACGCGTGCCGTATTGGGCGGTCTGGAAAGTGCCCACGTGGCCGATGTGATTGTGGGGAACGTATTGCAGGCAGGGCAGGGCATGAATGTGGCCCGGCAGATCGCACTGGGTTCCGGGCTGCCCCATGACGTCCCCGGACTGACGGTCAACCGGGTGTGCGGCAGTGGTCTGCAGGCCGTCGTAAGCGCCGTGCAGGGCCTCAAGTCCGGCGACGGGCAGCTGTACCTGGCCGGCGGCACCGAGAACATGAGCCGCGCGCCCTTCCTGCTGCCGCGTGCCCGTGAAGGCTACCGGCTGGGGCACGCCCAGGCGCTGGACAGCATCCTGTCCGATGGCCTGACAGACGTGTTCCACGACTACCACATGGGTGTGACGGCCGAAAACGTCGCCGAAGCCTGGAACCTGAGCCGCGAGGAGCAGGACGCCTTTGCTCTGGAAAGCCAGAACCGCGCAGCTGCCGCGCAGGAAGGCGGCCACTTTGCAGACGAACTGATCAGCGTGGAAGTGCCGGGCCGCAAGGGACCAACCGTTTTTGACCGCGATGAGTACCCGCGCGCCACCACCGCCGAGGCCCTGGCCAAGCTGAAGCCCGCTTTCAAGAAGGATGGCACCGTCACCGCCGGCAATGCCAGTGGGATCAACGACGGGGCGGCCATGCTGGTCGTGACTACCGAGGACTACGCTCAGGCCAACGGACTGACGGTCCTGGCGGAAATCACCAGTTATGCGGCCATCGGACTGGACCCCAAGATCATGGGTATCGGACCGGCCAAGGCCGTACCGGTGGCCCTGGGGCGCGCCGGCATGAAGGTCTCCGACGTGGACCTGTTCGAATTGAACGAGGCGTTTTCAGCGCAGTCACTCGCGGTGGTCCGTGACCTGGAAGTGGACGCGGCGAAAGTCAACATTACCGGCGGGGCCATTGCCCTGGGCCACCCGATCGGCGCTTCCGGTGCGCGTGTCCTGGTCACACTGATTCACCAGTTGCGCCGCACCGGCAAGGAAACCGGCGTGGCCAGCCTGTGCATCGGCGGCGGCATGGGCATTGCCATGGTGATCCGGGCCCGGGGGTAAACCTGCCGCCGAGCATGGCCCCCGGTGTCACGGTAGCCTGAGGCGTGACCACCGACGCCGTCAATGACCTGTTCAGTGCCATTCACGCCAACAACCTGCCGGGTGTACAACTGCTGATCACTGCCGAGCCTGAACTGCTGCGCTCGGTCAGTCCGTCCGGGCTGAGTCCGGTGCTGTTTGCCGCGTACTACCACCGTCCCGAGATTCTGCGGGCACTGATTGGTGCTGGGGCACCCCTGAGCGTGTTCGAAGCGGCGGCGGCCGGCGAGACGGGCCGGGTCCGCGCCCTGCTGGACGAGCAGCCCGATCTGGTATACGCCTTCAGCCCTGACGGCTTTTCGCCGCTGGGGCTGTCGGCGTTTTTCGGCCATGACGAGGTGGCCGAGCTCCTGCTGACGCATGGGGCCAACGTGAACGCCGTCAGCCAAAACGCTATGCAGGTGCGTCCCCTGCACTCTGCCGCGGCGGGAAACCACGCCCGGCTGGCCCAAGCACTGGTGATGGCCGGCGCTGAAGTGAACGCGGCACAGCACGGGGGCTTTACCCCACTGATGAGTGCGGCACAGAACGGCAGTACGGCGCTGGTGGAGTTTCTGCTCTCTGTGGGCGCGGACCCGTCTGCTCAGACAGCCGATGGCCAGGACGCCGCCGCTCTGGCGGCCGAAGGCGGGTATGAGGAAATTGTCATCCTGCTCAAGGGAGAGGCAAGCCCGCGTCAAGAAACGAGGAATGCACCCTGAGCCCGGGCTTGTCAGACTGAGGTATGAGTGAAGAACACAAGCTGATTGGTGAAACCGGGGCGCAGACCGGCTTCGAGACGCCAGACCCCAAAGACGATCACGCCAGCATCTACACCACCACCCCCGATTCCAGCAAGGTCAGCACGGCCAACAAGCTCAGCTACGAGCCGGTGGATGTGCCCGATCCCAAGGAGGTCACGGGGCAGTTCGACCATCTGGCCACGCGTGATCCGGTGGCCATGGACCACACCCTGCAGGCGGCCGAGATGGCTGGGGCGCAGACGGTGGGTGGCGTTGACACCGGCGCGCTGGACCTTGTTACACCGGTCGGCGGCATCGACTCCAACTCCAGACTGGGGCCAGCCATCGAGGACCGCACCCGCGCCGCTGATCCCAATCCCGGCTACACCCCTCCCAGTGAGATGACCGTGCCCCACGTCAGTGAGCGGCCCGCCGACCTGCCCGAAGGTGAGCGAGCCGAGTTGCAGAACGAGGTTCAGGGCCGGGACCAGACAGGCCGGTAACATCAGGAAATCCGGCGGGCCGCACAGATCATTCGTTCTGTGCGGCCCTTTCCTGGCCTGTCTGTTTCAGCGGTGATGATCGAGACAGCTACAGAGGCCCGACGTAGACCACGCCTTCTTCGGTGCGGGTCTGGTAGAGCCGCACGGGTTTCACGGCCGGCAGCGTGCGGGGTTTGCCGGTGGTGAGCTCGAACTTTGCCCCGTGCTTCTCGCAGGTGATTCGTCCCTGGCTGACCTCTCCGCCCAGCAGCGGGTAGTCCTTGTGGGTGCAGTTGTTGCGCAGAGCATAGAACTGTCCCTCGTAGCGCACCACCAGCACGCTCACGCCCTGCACGTCCACGGCACGCTGGTGGCCTTCAGGCAATTCGGCTTCCAGGCCGACTTCTACCCAGCCGGCCTGTTCAGCAGTGATGGCTTCGCTCATGGCGGCACTCTACCTATTCCCGCTTACAGCCCGAAGCGGGCGTAGATATCGTCCACGTGCCGCAGGTACCAGCCCAGGTCGAAGGCCGCATCCAGTTCGGCGTCACTCAGGGGATTCTCCGGGTCGGCCTTCAGCAGGTCACGCAGGCCCTCCCCTGTTTCCCAGCTGCGCAGGGCATTGCGCTGAACCAGTCCGTAGGCGTCCTCGCGCATCATGCCTTTCTCGTCAATCAGGGCGTGCAGGACTCGCTGGCTGAACACCAGGCCGCCCAGATCGTTGAGGTTGCGCAGCATGCGGTCCGGGAACACCACCAGATCGCGCAGCACGCCGGTCAGGCGCCGGGCGGCATAACTGGCTGCGGCCGTGGCGTCCGGCAGAATCACGCGCTCGGCACTGGAATGCGAGATGTCCCGCTCGTGCCACAGGGCCACGTTTTCCAGGCCAGTCACCAGAAAACCGCGCAGCAACCGGGCAAAACCGGTGACGTTCTCGGTCAGGATCGGGTTTTTCTTGTGCGGCATGGAGCTGCTGCCGGTCTGCCCCTTGCCAAAGGGCTCCATGGCTTCACGCACCTCACTGCGCTGCAGGTGGCGGATCTCCACGGCGATCTTCTCCAGGGTGGCCCCCAGGATCGCCAGGGCCGAGAGCACCTCGGCGTGCCGGTCGCGCGACAGCGTCTGGTTGGTCACCGGCGCGGCCTGCCAGCCCCACATGGCCGCCACGTCTTCCTCCACCCGGGGGGAAACGTGGGCGTAGGTTCCAACCGAGCCCGAGAGCATCACCACCTGCACACGCCGGCGCGCGGAGGCCAGGCGTTCCAGGTCACGGTCCAGCGCGGCCATCCAGTTCAGGAACTTCAGCCCGAACGTCATGGGCTCGGCGTGAATGCCGTGTGTGCGCCCCACTGTGGGCGTGTGCTTGTGCGTCACGGCCTGGGTGCGGCAGACCTCACGCAGGGCCTGCACGTCCTGCTTGATCAGTTCCAGCGCCTGATCCAGCAGCAGGTTCTGTGCTGTGTCCACCACGTCGGTGCTGGTCAGGCCGTGGTGAATAAAGCGGGCCTCCTCACCGTAGCGGTCGGTCAGCGCGCGGGTAAAGGCCACGATGTCGTGCCGGGTCACGGCCTCGATCTCGGCCACTTTCTGGGCAAAGGCGTCGTCCAGCGGGTCGGCTTCGCTCCTGTGCACCAGCGCCGCATGCGCCTCACGCGGCACCTCACCGTGGCTGGCCTGGGCGTCCATGGCGCTCAGTTCCACTTTCAGCCAGGCGCGGTACTTGTTGGCCTCGCTCCACAATGCCTTCATCTCGGGCGTCAGATAACGGTCGATCACGACCGGCAGCGTAGCATCGTGCCGGAGCTGGACCGGTTGCTGATCTGGCCCTGACCCATCTGTGAGATGCCTCACCCCTTCCACACAGATTCACATCAGATTCGTCAGCTAGGGTTGAATGCAACCCATATTGGAGGTGCAGCACATGTCCAAATTCCTGATTCTGTCCGCCCTGCTTCTTGGTTCCGCCTTCGCGCAGACCACGACCACTCCCACGACCACCACGGTGTCGGTTCCCGGAACGCTGCCTGCTTCCGTGAAGAGTGAAATGGACGCCCTGAAGGCTTTCCTGGCCTCGGGCGGCAAGGTTCTGCTGCTGAACGCGAGCGGCACCGTCATCGGAACACTGAATGCGGACGGCACGGTCACCCTGACCGGAACGGCTACCCTGGCCGACGCCACCACCGTGCGCGCCACGGCACCCAACGGCACGGTCACCAACCTCACTCTGGCCCGCGACCTGTCCAAGCCCGGCGCCATCAAGCTGCAGTGGACCCAGCCTAACGGCAAGGTCGCCTCTCTGCCGCTGAGCGCCATTGTCAACCGCATGGCCAAGGCTCCCAGCGCGACAACTACGACGACCACAACCACTGCCGCCAAGGCCGAAGCCGAGAAAGCCAAGGCAGAGGCTGAGAAGGCCAGGGCTGAAGCCGAGCGCCTGAAGGCTGAAGCCAAAGCCAGAGCCGAAGCCGAGAAGGAACGCGCCAAAGCTGAAGCCGAGAAGGCCAAGGAGCAGGAGAAGGAGCAGGAAAAGGCCGCCAAGCAGGAACGCCCCACCAAGCCTGAGCGTCCCAACAACAAGAAGTAAGTTCCGACCTGTTCCAGGGCGCCGCGCTGACTCCATCAGCGGGGCGCCCTTTACACTGCCGCTATGACTGACGCCAGAAGCCTGATCCGGGCACGAGAGGTTGCTGTGCAGGCTGCCAGGGCAGCAGGTGAGGTGCATGCAGCCCACCTGGGACGCGTGCAGACGATCCGCACCAAGAGCACCTATGCCGATCTGGTCACCGAGGTGGACGGGGAGGCCGAGCGCGTAATCCGGGAGATCATCGCTGCGGCATACCCCGAGCACGCCGTGCTGGGGGAGGAAGAGGGCCAGCAGGGCGACAGTGAGTTCCGCTGGGTGGTAGATCCGCTGGACGGCACGGTGAATTATGCCCACGGGTATCCGGTGTTCTGCTCGTCCGTTGCACTTGAGGTTCGCGGAATACCAGCCGTGGGAGCCGTGTATGACGTCACCCGGGATGAGCTGTTCACTGCCGTCCAGGGACAGGGAGCCCTTCTTAACGGCACACCCATCCGCGTCAGCCAGACCCCCAGCCTGACAAGTCCGGCCCTGGTGGCCACCGGCTTTCCCTACGACAGCAGCGGCGAGCGCAATCTGGTTCATGTGGCCAAACTGCTCCGGCTGGGCGTGCCGGTGCGGCGCCCCGGTGCAGCGGCGCTGGACCTGTGCAACGTGGCCTGCGGGCGCATGGACGCCTACTGGGAACTGGGCCTCAAACGCTGGGACAGTGCGGCCGGCAGCCTGATCCTGCTTGAAGCGGGCGGCCGGGTCACCGATGGCAGCGGCGAGAACACGCCCTACGGCGAAATGATTGTCGCCACGAACGGGACGTTGCACGGCGAACTGCTCGTCCTGCTGCAGGCGAGCTGACCATGCTGCTGGGACTGCTGATCCTGATGCTGATCAGTATCAATCTGGGCGGCGTCTTTGCCCTGATCATGCAGGCTGGCCGGGGTGAGTGGGCGGGCGCCCTGAGCACGCTGCTGTTCATGATCTCGCTCGACGGCGTGGGTTTCTGGCTGCTGCGTGAATTGCGTGATCAGGGGTAAGCCGTGGCCCCCAGCCGGCCTTAAGCCATCTGGACCTGTCCAGGACAGCTTCCGGGGCGGCATGCTGGGCAGCCGGAGGGCAGGACGATGGACCGGGTACTGAACATTGAAGCAGCACGCCGTGGCTACGTGACGCCGCAGATGGCGCTTCGTGACTGGCTGCGCAGGTGGCAGAGCCGCCAGTACGCGCTGATGGCCCGTCACATGCCGCTGCCCCTGCGGGCCGGTCAGCGCCCCGAGGCAGCTGAACTGCGCCAGGCCTATCCGCCAGGGCTTCTGACGTTCAGCCTGCTCCCCGGCTACGACACCGACGCGGCCGTCACCGTAATCCCTGCCGTGCTGGTCCGTGTGGACAGCGACCAGACCAGCACACAGCTGTGGCGCTTCCGGATGATTCACCTGGACGGGGCGCACCAGCCGCTGGCGCGTGACCGCCGCGGGGGACGCTGGACCCTGCAGAGCGCCTCGGTGGTGCCTACGCCCCCACTTCCCCGCCTGCAGGCCTGAGACACGGCAGACTGGGCCCGTGACCCTGCCCGCCTCCGGCCATCCGTTTCGCGCCTATTCCCCAGCGGATTACGGTTTTCCGCTGCCCGACGGGCACCGCTTCCCGTACTACAAATACGCCGGGGTGCGCGAGCGGCTGCAGGGACTCCTGCCGGTGCTGGACACCCCGGCCCTGTCCTGGGCCGACGCCGGGCGGGTGCACGACCCGTTGTGGCTGCGCCGCTGGAGGCGAGGCGAGGTGGACCGGGCCGAGGAGCGCGCCTTCGGCCTGCCCTGGTCGGCGGGCGTGGTCGAGCGCGCCCGCCGCGCTGCGGGAGGCAGCCTGGCCGCGCTTCACGACGCCCTGGCCGTGGGCTGGGGCGCCAATCTGGCCGGCGGCACCCATCATGCCTTCCGTGACCGCGCCGAGGGCTTCTGTCTGGTCAACGACGCCGCGATCCTGACCCGCATCGCCCTGGACGAGGGACTGGCCCGGCGGGTGGCGGTGGTGGACCTGGACGTGCATCAGGGCAACGGCACCGCCGCGCTGCTGGGCGCCGAGGCGCGCGCCTTTACTCTCAGCATTCACGGAGAGCGCAACTACCCCTTTCGCAAGGAGCACAGTTCGCTGGACCTGGGCCTGGGAGACGGCATCACCGACGCCCAGTACCTGGATGTGCTGCGTACCCGGGCCCTGCCTGCCCTGGACGCCTTCCGGCCTGACTTGCTGCTGTATCTGGCGGGCGCCGACGTGCTGGCCGGCGACCGCTTCGGACGCTTTGCCCTGACGCTCTCCGGTGTGCATGAGCGCAACCGTGCGGTCCTGGGCTGGGCCCGGGCGGCGGGGGTGCCGGTCGTGACCATGATGGCCGGCGGCTACAACCGCGATCATGCCCTGACGGTCGAGGCCCACGCCAGCGTGGTGCTTGATGCCCTGGACCTGCTGGCCTGAAAGCCGCGCCTGACTGAACACCACGGATTCTGCCCTGGGCGTAGAATGCCGGGCATGCGGATTCGTCTCGACCCCTGGCCAGTGGATATGGAGGATGGGCAGCTGGGGTTCAAGGACTTCGGAGGCGTGCTGATTGATATCGAGACCCCGCGCTGGGCCGCCATTCCCGCCCGCCCCCTGCCCGAGCAGCTGCGCACGGTCTACGTGGTGGACGGCAAGCGGCGCATGGAATCGCGCGTGTTTATCGAGGATGACCAGGGTACGGCCGGACTGGGCGCTTTTGGCGCATATGTGGTCGGTGCGGTACGGCTGTGCCCCCACGGGTCCAGGCAGGCCGAACTGATGGATGTCCGGGCACGCCGCGTGCTGGCCCATCCTCCGGGGCTGCGCCTGGACCCCTGCTCGCTGTCGCCGCGTGACCCGCACACCGGTCAGCTGCAGTACACGCCGGTCGAGACCGACAGTGCCGAACCGCTCGCACCCCTGCACAAGCTGCAGAGCGTCATGCTGCACGAGGAACAGCAGCTGTCCCACGGGCTGGCCTCGCAGGTTCCCTTCGATGAGATGGACGACCGCGAGACCTTGAGCGCCCTGACCCTGCAGGACGGCACGCTGCGCCGGGGCGGAGCAAAATACAGCGGCGCGGTCGTGGGTTATGTCAAGACCATGCAGACGCAATACCTCGGGGCCGACCGGGTGGGGTTGCTGAGTGCCCTGAAGCCCGGCGAGCGCACCCCGATCATGCACCTGAAGTCCGAAACCGGCAAAACCACCCGCTTTACCTGGTATGTGCGGCTGTGCGAGGCGTCCTTCTACCAGCACCCCATGAGTGGCGTGATGCGCCTGGAGATGTACGCCCCGGAAGAACCCGACTTCCTGCCGCCAATTGTCCGGGCCGTGGCCAACCTGTCGGGCACGCTGCTGTGCCGCCTGGGAAGCACGGCCCACAAGGACCCGCGCGCGCCGCAGAACCTGATTCCCACGGCGGCCCTGGAGCTGGCCATGGGCCGGGCCATGGGCAGTCCGGAACTGGTCACCCGGCGCATCCGCGCGCACATCGCCCAGCAGCTGGGCCATGAGGTGCTGGCGTGAGTGCGTCCTTCCCCGGCGGCACGGGCCCGGCCCGCATCGGCATGGTGCTGGGCACCGAGGACGCCACGCCAGTCTCGTTCTGGTTCGCGGTGCTTTCCGGCGCCAGCGTGCAGATGGACGACCTCGTGGCGGTCCGCACCACCAAGCCAGACGGCTCCCCGGTGCACTTCTACGGCATCGTGGACCATGTCCGCACCCGACATGAGGGTGTGAGCTTCGACAGCGACGTGCAGGACGTGGTGGCCGGGCTGCTGCCGGCCAGCGTGAGCTACGCCGCCCGGGTGCTGGTCACGCGCGTGGATCCGGAGGACTTTATTCCGCCCCAGCCCGGCGATGAGGTGCGCCATGCCCAGGGTGAGAGCCTGCGCCTGGCCCTCAGCGCCGACAAGATGGACTACGCCTTTGCCGGCGGACTGCTGGCCGACGGCCAGGTATTGCCCATCAACTATCAGTTCGTCAACGGGGAAAGCGGCGGGCACATCAACATCAGCGGCATCTCAGGTGTGGCGACCAAGACCAGCTACGCGCTGTTTCTGCTGCACAGCATCTTCCGGGGGGGTGTGCTCAACCAGCGTGGAGAAGGACACAACACCCGCGCCCTGATCTTCAACGTCAAGGGTGAGGATCTGCTGTTTCTGGACCAGCCCAACCGCCGCGTGGCCGAGAAGGAAGGCGGGGTGCAGGGCCGCAAGGGCTGGGCCCAGGGCCGCTATTCCCGTCTGGACCTGCCGGTCGAGCCCTTCAGGGACGTGCAGTTCCTGGCGCCGCCCAGGGGCGGGACGGGCGACGCCATCGTGCCGGACGTGGAACAGCGTTCCGAGGGCGTCCTGCCTTTCGTGTTCACCCTGCGCGAATTCTGCGCCGGACGCATGTTGCCCTACGTGTTCTCGGATGCGGGCAGCAGCCTGAACCTGGGTTTCGTGATCGGCAATATCGAGGAGAAGCTGGCCCGTCTGGCCGCCGGCGACAGTGTTCCCTATCTGACCGTTGACGACTGGCAGCCTGAGCCCGACGTTCTGATTGACGAGGACGTGCGCTTCGACGAGATGGGCAAGACCCGCCTCCAGACCTTCTCCCAGCTGATCTCATACCTGGAATACAAGCTGCTGGAACAGAACGACGGCGAGGGCGATCCGAAGTGGGTCCTGAAACAGAACCAGGGCACCCTGCGCGCCTTCGTGCGGCGGCTGCGCGGCGTGCAGAAGCACCTCTCGCCGCTGGTGCGCGGGGATCTGAATGCCGCGCAGGCCGAGCGTTACCGCCCCGACATCCTGCGCCGCGGCGTGCAGACCAGTGTCGTGGATCTGCACAAACTGGGGGCACATGCACAGGGCTTCGTGGTCGGCGTGCTGCTGCGTAACCTGTTTGAGCACAAGGAGCGCTATGGCCGTCAGGACACTGTTTTCGTGGTCCTGGACGAGCTGAACAAATATGCCCCGCGTGAGGGCGCCAGTCCAATCAAGGATGTGCTGCTCGACATCGCCGAGCGCGGCCGCTCACTGGGCATCATCCTGATCGGCGCGCAGCAGACGGCCAGCGAGGTCGAACGGCGCATCGTCAGCAACTCGGCCATCCGGGTGGTCGGGCGGCTGGATCTGGCGGAGGCTGAGCGGCCCGAATACCGCTTCCTGCCGCAGAGTTTCCGGGGCCGCGCCGGAATTCTGCAACCCGGCACCATGCTGGTCAGCCAGCCGGACGTGCCCAATCCGGTGCTGATCAACTACCCCTTCCCCGCCTGGGCCACCCGACGTGACGAGGTAGACGACGTGGGCGGCCGCGCGGTCGAGGAGATTGGCGAGGACTGGCTGAGGTGAGCGGCATGGCCAGCATTTTGATTACCGGCATGTCTGGCAGCGGCAAGTCGACCCTGATCGGCGAACTCGCGGCCCGTGGACTGCGGGCCATCGACACTGACAGTGACGAGTGGAGCGAGTGGTCTGAAGACGAAGAGGGCAGCCCGGACTGGGTGTGGCGCGAGAACCAGATGCGGGCGCTGCTTGACCGGCAGAGGGCAGGTCCCCTCTTCGTGTGCGGCTGCAAGACCAATCAGGGCAGGTTCTATGACCACTTCGATCACGTGGTGCTGTTGAGCGCACCTCTGCCGGTCCTCCTCCAGCGGATCGCTCAACGGACCGGCAATCCCTATGGCAAGAGTCCGGAGGAGCGCGCCCTGATCCTGGAACACGTCGCGGTGGTCGAACCGCTGCTGCGCGCCAGTGCTGATATCGAGCTGGACTCCTCGGTGTATTCCGTGGACGAGCTGGCAGACCGGCTGGTGGCTTTGGGCTCCCAAGAACAGGCACACCGCCGCCTCTAACTGTCCGGAGCAGTACACTTCCTGCCGTGTCGTCCCTGCTCAGCTTTAGCGCCACAACGGGTCGTCTGGACGCCGTGCTGGCTGCGTTGTCCGGCGCCAGCCGCTCCCAGGTGGCCGGCTGGATCGCGGGCGGGCATGTGCAGGTAGAAGGCCAGCCTGTCACCAAGGCAAGCCTGAAACTGCGCGGAGGCGAGCGGCTCGACGTTACTCCTCCCCCGCTGCCGGACGCCCGCGTGGAGGCAGAGGACCTGCCCCTGGACGTGATCTACGAAGACGACCACCTGATTGCTGTGAACAAGCCGCCGGGCATGGTGACCCACCCTGCTCCAGGGGTACTCAGCGGCACCCTGGTCAACGCCCTGCTGGGCCGCATGCCGCTGCCCGAGCAGCCGGACTTCGATGGCGACTCAGGCTACCGCCCTGGCATCGTGCACCGGCTGGACAAGGACACCAGCGGCGTGATCGTGGTGGCCAAAACGGTCGAGGCGCACGCCCGGCTGGCCGCCTCGTTCAAGGACCGGGAGACGAGCAAGACCTATCTGGCCATTGCCGCCGGACAGTGGCGCGCCGACGGCCCGGTGCGGGTAGATGCACCGATCGGCCGGCATCCGGTGCAGCGGCAGAAGATGACAGTCGGCGGCGCGCACCCCCGTGAGGCGCAGACCCTCTTAACACCCCTGGCAGCGCACCCTGACGGTCACGGCCGCACACTGGCACTGGTCCGCGCCCAGCCCCGCACAGGCCGCACCCATCAGATCCGGGTTCACCTGGCCCACCTCGGCAGCCCGATTCTGGGAGACCCGGTTTACGGCCGCCCCAGTGAAACCATGCCCCGGCACGCCCTGCACGCACATTTCCTGACCATTCCTCATCCATTGACTGGCAGTATGCTTCACCTGCACGCCCCGGCTCCCGACGACCTGCTGAGTGCCTGGATTGCCCTGGGGGGATCCATGCCCGCTGCCATGGAGGAGGAGCCCCGGTCAGAGTAGGACTCCGACAAGCTGCGCCCAGGCCACAAACAGAGCTATGAACAATTCCCTCAGCCGACCATGGACCCAGGCGGTTGGGGCCGTGGTGTTCCCTGGCCCTTTTTGGTCCTGGCCTTGCCGACTCGGGCTGATTGGAACCTGCCAGCCTGGGAAATCCCAACGCTTGCAGGTTCGCTCCGGGTCAGCGCCACCACGCTGAGAACTTCGGCGCTGCTGGTGGATCTCCATTCCAGAGAGTCGGACTCACGCTGCAGTTCTGCACTTGCAAACTCAGGTCCAATGGTGTATTATTTCTATTCGTGCGCCCTGCGGGAAAGACCCGCAAGGCTGGAGAGTGCCCCCTCACTCAAGGACGAGCTTTCAAGGATTGAAGGCGTTTGGAGTTCTACAGGGGACTTTCCCGAAAGGACTACAAATGAACTTTGATCAACTGATTGCGCCCGAACTCGCGGCGCGTCTCGCCGAACGTGGTATCACCGAAGCCAGCCCCATCCAGGTTGAAAGCCTCCCCCTGACCCTTGCGGGCCGGGACATGATTGGCCGCGCCCGTACGGGCACAGGCAAGACGCTGGCCTTCGCCCTGCCGATTATTCAGAAGCTTGAACCCAGCCGTGAACGTGCACGTCCCCCCCGCGCCATCGTGGTCGCCCCGACCCGCGAACTGGCCAAGCAGGTTGCTGAGGAATTCAGCAAGAGCGGCGTAGGTCTGACCACCGTGACTGTTTATGGTGGGGCCAGCTACGCGCCGCAGGAGAATGCCTTGCGCCGTGGCGTGGACGTGGTCGTGGGTACTCCCGGCCGTCTGATCGACCACCTGGAACGCGGCAACCTGGACCTCAGCGCCGTGGAATTTGCAGTGCTCGACGAGGCCGACGAGATGCTCAGCGTGGGCTTTGCCGACGCCATTGAGACGATCCTTCAGAAGACCCCCGACAGTCGTCAGACCATGCTGTTCAGTGCCACGCTGAACAATGACATTAACCGTCTGTCCCGTAACTACCTGCGCGAGCCGGTCATCGTGGACATGGTGGGCGAAGGCAAGAGCCAGGCTGCCCAGACGGTTGAGCACCTCAAGGTCAAGGTGGGCCGCAGCCGCACCCGCGTGCTGGCTGATCTGCTGACCATCTACAACCCCGAAAAAGCCATCGTATTCACGCGGACCAAGCGCGAGGCCGACGAACTGGCCAACGAACTGATCCACCGCGGCCTGGAAGCCGAGGCGCTGCACGGCGACCTCGCCCAGAGCCAGCGTGAGCGCGCCCTGGGTGCCTTCCGCAGCGGCCGGGTAGGCGTGCTGGTCGCCACCGACGTGGCCGCGCGCGGCCTGGACATTCCCGAAGTCGACCTGGTGGTGCAGTACCACCTGCCCCAGGACCCGGAAAGCTACGTGCACCGCTCTGGCCGTACTGGCCGCGCCGGGCGCACCGGCACCGCGATCATCATGTACGGTGACCGCGAGAACCGTGAAGTGATGGGGCTGGAGCGCATCACCGGCGTGCGTTTCATCGAGCGCCCCCTGCCTACCCCCAAGGAAGTGCAGGCGGCAAGTGCCAAGACCAGCGCCGACATGGTGCGCAAGGTGGACAGTGGTGTGGCCGCTAGCTTCCAGGCCGAAGCCGAGCGTCTGTTCAGCGAACTGGGCCTCGAAGCCCTGACGCGGGCCCTGGCCAAGATCAGTGGTGTCACCGAGCCCACCAAGGCCGCCAGCCTGCTCAGCGGTGAGGAAGGTCTGACCACCCTGATCCTGCACGGCGAGCGCATGAGCATCGCGCGCACCGTGGCCCTACTGGCGCGTGCCGGCGATGTGGATACCCGCCGTCTGGGCAAGGTCCGTCAGTGGCGCGGCGGCACCGTGGCCGACGTTCCCAGCGAGTTCGTACAGAAGCTGATGGCCGCCAACCCCCTCGAAGGCGAGATCCAGATCGAGGTGGCCCAGGAACTGCCCGAACTGTTCGAGCAGGCTGTCCGTGAGCGCCGTGAAGGTGGCTACCAGGGCGGCGGAAACCGTGGCTACCGTGACGAGGGTGGCTACCGTGGTGGTAACCGCAGCGGCGGACAGGGTGGTCAGGGCCAGGGACGCTGGAGCCGTGGCGAGCGTGGTGACGCCGGTCGTGGTGACAGCCGTGGCGGTAACCGCAGCGGCGGTCAGGGCGGCCGCAGCCAGGGCACCCAGGGCCAGGGCCGCACCCGCGACGATTTCAGTGACCGCGAATTCCGCGGCTGAGTCATAATTCTGATCTTCCCCCCGTCCTTGGCGGGGGCTTTTTCATTCTCCGGACGCGGGGCACAGGCGGGCCCTTGTGCCCCTCCTATCTAGACGCAAATGTCAGTCTTTGCACTACAGCCCCTAAGGTGGACCCATGAGTGCGAACCTTGTGGTCGTAATTCTTAGCATCGGGGGAGTCCGAGGCTAGGCGTTAGCGCCGCGCACGCACCCCCCGCCCAAAGTGGCGGGGGTTTTTCATAGGGAGGGCACAGATGGGGCAGACGAGTGGGCCAGATGACGGCCGCGGGAACATGACGGGTGCAGGAGCGCTTTGGGCGACGCTGGCCAACCATGGCATCACCACGGTATTCGGCTACCCCGGCGGGGCGATCATGCCGGTGTATGACGCGCTGACCTTCTACCCGGAGGTCCGCCATGTGCTGGCGCGCCACGAGCAGGGCGCCATTCACGCTGCAGAAGGCTGGGCCAAGGCCACCGGCGAGATCGGGGTCTGTATTGCCACCTCGGGGCCCGGGGCCACCAATCTGGTGACGGGTCTGGCCGACGCCATGCTTGACAGCGTGCCGCTGCTGGCCATCACGGGCAACGTCGCCCGGCACCTGATGGGCACTGATGCCTTCCAGGAAGCGGACATCACCGGCATCACCCTGCCCATCACCAAGCACAACTACGTGGTCCGCGAGGTCGAAGACCTGCCCCGTGTGATTGCCGAGGCCATCCGGATTGCCCGTAGTGGCCGCCCGGGACCCGTGCTGGTAGACATTCCCAAGGACATCCAGCTGGCCCCCTATGCCGGTGAGATTCCCGCGCCCCACGCCCGCCCTGAGGCTCCCCGGCCACTTCCCGAAGTGGTGGCCCGCGCCCAGGACATGCTGCGTGGTGCCCAGCGCCCGGTGATGATGCTGGGCGGCGGTACAGTGGACGCTGCGCCTGAACTGACGGCTCTGGCGCGCGCCTGGGACATTCCGGTGATCACCACCCTGATGGGCCTGGGGTCGTTTCCGTCCAGCGATCCACTGTGGCTAGGCATGCCAGGCATGCACGGCAGCGTGGCCGCCAACCGCGCCATCAGCGAGGCGGACGTGCTGCTGGGTGTGGGACTGCGCTTTGATGACCGGGTGACTGGTCGGGTGAACGGTTTTGCCCCGAAAGCCAGCATTATTCATGTGGAACTCGATGCGGCCGAAATCGGCAAGATCGTGCGCACGCACCTGCCGGTGCGCTCCGACGCCCGCGAAGCTGCGCTGGCCCTGATGGACGGCGCACAGAAACTCGAACGCCCCGAGTGGCGCGCCCAGATCGAGGAATGGAAATCTCGCACTGTCACGCCCGAGCACTGGGGTGCGGGTTATGCGGTCAAGGCCGTGGTCGACCGGCTGGGCCCGGACGACATCCTGAGCAGCGACGTGGGGCAGCACCAGATGCTGGCCGCGCAGCTGGTCCGCTTTGAAAAGCCGCGCCGCTGGATCAATTCCGGTGGGCTGGGCACCATGGGCTTCGGCTTTCCGGCCGCCATCGGGGCGGGCATGGCCGAACCCAACGTGCGCAGCGTGGTCATCGCTGGCGACGGCGGGTTTCAGATGACCCTGCAGGAACTGGCCACGCTGAAGATGTACGACATTCGCAACGTCAAGATCTGCATCATCAACAACAGCTTCCTGGGCATGGTGCGCCAGTGGCAGGAACTGTTTCACGAGAAGCGCTACAGCGAGGTCTGGCTGGGCGACAGCAACCCGGATTTCGTGAAGCTGGCCGAGGCCTATGGCGTGCCCGGCTACCGCGCCAGCAGTGCTGAAGAGCTGTCAGGTGCCATCGACGCGTGGCTGAATGACCCACGCAGCGCCCTGCTGGAGGTCGTGGTGCCCAACGAGCATGGAGTCTTCCCGATGGTGCCAGCAGGTGCGGCCCTGTTCGAGATGATCGAGACCGAGCCGCCGCGTGTGACCGAGTCTGCCGGGCAGACAGCAGTTCAGGATGCCGAGGAGGCGAAGCGAGCATGAGCGAGTATTCCCAGCCGCAGGACCACCTGATCTCTATTCTGGTACGCGACGAGCCGCGCGTCCTGACACGGATCACCGCGCTGTTCGGGCGGCGTGGCTACAACATCCGCAGCCTCAGCGTGGGCAACACCGAGCACCCGGGGGTGAGCCGCATGACCATCGTGGTCAGCGGGGACCGCGGGGTGGTGGAGCAGGCCATCAAGCAGCTGGAGAAGCTGCACGACGTGGTGCGCATCATCGACCACGGCCTGGAAAAGTACGTGGACCGCGAGATGGTCCTGGTCAAGGTCAGCCTCACGCCCGAAAGCCGGGTAGAGGTCCGCCAGATCGCCGAGGACTTCCGTAGCCGCATCGTGGATGTGGGCCGCCACGCCCTGACCTTTGAGGTCACCGGAGACGAAGGCAAGATCACGGCCTTTATCGAGCAGATGCGCCCCTTCGGCATTCTGGAGACCATGCGCACCGGCCGGGTGGCGCTGACGCGTGGCAGTAACGCCGACATTCCGGGCCAGGTGTACTCCGGGGATTCGGCTGCGCTGACTCCGGCCGTTGAACCGCGTGAAGAAAAGGCCAGAGGCGTGCCCAACCTGTTTTAAAAGCCCACGGCGCTCCCCTCTAGCCGACAATCTCACTGAAATCACTTTCCTGTAGGAGAATCCAGCATGGCCGCAAAAATGTTCTATGACCGCGACGTTTCCCTCTCCCCCATCGAGAACAAACTGATTGCCATTATCGGGTACGGGTCCCAGGCACACGCCCACGCCCAGAACCTGCGCGACACCGGCCTGAACGTTGTGGTGGGGCTGCGAGAAGGCAGCGCCAGCCGTGCCAAGGCCGAGCAGGCCGGGCTGCGGGTGGCCAGCATCGAGGACGCCACCCGCGAGGCCGACGTGGTTATGCTGCTGATTCCCGACGAGAACCAGCCCAGGGTGTATGAAGAAAACATCGCCCCGCACCTGACCGAGGGCAAGGCGCTGGCCTTCGGTCACGGTTTCAACGTCCATTTCGGGCGTATCAAGCCGCCCACGGGCGTGGATGTGTTTCTGGTGGCGCCCAAGGGCCCCGGGCACATGCTGCGCCGCGTGTACGCCGACGGCGCCGGCATGCCTGGCATCTTCGCCGTGGCGCAGGACGCGAGCGGGCAGGCACGAGACATCGCGCTGGCCTACGCGCGTGGTATCGGCTGCACCCGCGCGGGCGTGCTGGAAACCACCTTCAAGGAAGAGACCGAAACCGACCTGTTCGGCGAGCAGAGCGTGCTGTGCGGCGGGGTGACCAACCTGATCCAGGCCGGCTTCGAGACCCTGGTGGAGGCCGGGTACCAGCCGGAAATCGCCTACTTCGAGACGCTGCACGAGGTCAAGCTGATCGTGGACCTGATCTACGAAAAGGGCTTTGAAGGCATGCGCCACAGCATTTCCAACACCGCCGAGTTCGGTGACTACGTGACCGGGCCGCGCATGGTCACCGAGCAGACCAAGGCCGAGATGAAAAACGTGCTGTCGGACATTCAGACCGGCAAATTCGCCGAGCGCTTTATTCAGGACGCGGAGAACGGTTTCCCGTTCATGAACGAGCAGCGCGGCAAGATGCGTGACCATCAGCTGGAAACGGTCGGCAAGGAACTGCGCGACATGATGCCGTTTATTTCCAAGAAGGAACTGGAAGTCTGACGCAAGGCCAGCAGCCTGTGCCGCAGCTGGGTCGGAGGCAGTGGTAACGCTGCCTCCTCTTTTGCTGTCCTGAGTTCCAGGCATTCACGGCTGCCGGGGAGGACTCCAGCTGAAATCTTCCTTGCAGCGCGGCAGTGCTGGGCTATGGTTTCGTGCGCAGCTCGGAGCTTGATCACAAGCCCGGCTGAAACCAAACCATCGGAGGAAAGCCATGCCCACCCTGTCTTCACGTCCGTCTTCTCTCCTGGCTTCGCTCACGCTGGGAACACTGTGCATCAGTGCCCTGTGCCTCGGCTCATCCGGGTACGCTGCCCCTGCCACACCCGGCAAGGCCCACCAGCTGGCTGTGCTCAAGGTCGGCGCGCTGGCCCGCGCCACGGTCAGCGACGCCGCACTGGCCTCGTCGCAGCCTCAGGCACAGGTGGTGACCCTGAAAGCCGATTACCTGTACAAGCGCGACGTCAACATGAAGGTCTATGACCTGGACACATTCCTGAAGGCGCGGATTCCCAACATCCAGACGCTTGCCGACCAGGGCGCGCGGGTCATGTTCTGGTGCAAGGACGGCTACGCGCCCACCGCCAGGCTGAGTGATCTGCTGGGTCAGGGAGGTCTGATTGCCGTTGCCGACGCCGACGCCCCAGCCGGCGTCCGCTGGTCTCCTGCCCCGTACAAAAACGTGGTTCTCGGCGAGGACGCCATTGACCGCTATCTGGTGTGGCGCACGCAATCGTTCCCGGCCAAGCCTCAGCCGTGGGGGCTGGACACGATCTATATTCTTCCGGCGCAGACGGCTTCAACCCAGTAGCCCTGTCACGACTGTTCGGGAGTGCCATGGTTCCGGACTTCATGCTCGGGCCAGAGACACCGCAGCCCTGCTGTGACCTGGAGCCGCCAGAAGCGTTGCCGCCTGGCGGCCCCATTCTGCGGATTGATGCCTGCCGGGCTGCGGTGCGAAGTTCAGGCTCTCTGCCGGTTCAGCCTGAAACCGCTACCGCTTCAGCAGACCCCACCGCCGGTAACGTAAACCAGAAGGTACTGCCCTTACCAGGAATACTCTCGACGCCGATGCTGCCTCCATGCGCCTCGACGATCTTGCGGCAGATCGCCAGCCCCAGACCGGTACCCTCGTATACTTCCCGGCCATGCAGCCGCTGGAACATCACGAAGATCCGGTCGGAGTACTGCGGCTCGATGCCAATGCCGTTGTCGTGGATACGGAAGCGCCACCACTCGCCCTCGGATATGGCAGTGACCCGTACTTCCGGGGGCACTCCCGGCCGCTGGAACTTCAGTGCGTTGCTGATCAGATTCTGGAACAGCTGGGCCAGTTGCGGGGCGTCACCAGTAATGGCTGGCAGCGGCCCCACCTCCACCCGCGCACCGGAGACTGCAATGCGGTCTGCCAGCCGGGCCAGGGCCTCCTGCACAGGTTCGCCGGTATCCACCAGACGCGGGGGTGGCCGCTCGGCATTCAGGCGTGAAAAGGCCAGCAGATCATCAATCAGGGCTTTCATGCGGGCGCTGCCGTCCTGAACAAAGTGGAGGTAGTGTCTCGCACGGGCGTCAAGCTGGTCACCCGACCGGGCCATAAACAGCTCCGTAAAGCTGGTGATGGTGCGCAGCGGCTCCTGCAGGTCATGGCTGGCGATGTAGGCAAAACGCTCAAGTTCCGCGTTAGAACGCTGCAGGGCCAGGGCCTGTTGTTCCAGAGCCAGGGTCCGCTGCGCGACGCGGGCCTCGAGTGTGGCGTTCAGGGCTCGCAATTCTTCCTGAGCTGCCTCCCGGGCTTCCTCAGCGTGGACGTAGGGGGTGATGTCCTCAAGCAGCACCAGCTGTCCCACCGTCTGTCCAGGGCGGCTCATGGCGCTGACGTGCGCACGCAGGACCCGGCGCGCTCCGCTACCGAGGCCATGCTCCAGCCGGACCGCCTGCCCACCGGAAGATGGCAGGCCCGGCAGCAGTTCCCTCAGTGCCAGCCCTGGGTGCAGCCCCGGCAGGAGACGGCTTGCCGCCGGGTTCCAGCTTTCCACCTGCCCTGATCCGTTCAGGGTCACGACACCCAACGGCGCCTGATCCAGCAGGTGCTCCAGGAAGGGTGCGGGTGCCGGCAACGCAGGAGGGGCCAGCTGGGCATTGGTGCGCGCCACCAGCCGCCCAAGCTGCCGCCGGGTCCGGGTGCGCTGGGCCGCCTGCTGCGCGGCCTGGCTCAGGTCCGCGTCCGGCGACAGGGCAACCCACTGCACATCTGAACCAATCTGCGGCGTGAACATCAGCTGCCGCATCAGCGCGTCCCGACTGGCGTCATCACCGACCAGCAGCACGGCTATGGACCGGTCCGCGGCATGTACCCGCTGCACCGCGCGCAGGGCGCTGCCATCCTGCCCGCCGATCAGGGCAGCTTCCACCTGTCCAGCCCACTGCCGCGCCATGATGGTCAGTTCATCCAGGCTGGCCGCCCAGGTCAGCTCCGGAGCTGCGGTCATGGCGAAACCGTAGGCAAGGATCAAGGCCTACTCTCCAAGCAGCGGCTGTCCCAGCAGAACTCGGCCGGTCCAGATACGCAGCAGATCGGTGGTCGGCGACATCACCGGCGCGGCCCGCACATCCCGCAGATGCCGCTCCATGTCGTTGCCGTCACGGTAGCTGATGCCACCCATCAGGCCCATCGCGTCGTTCACGACCTGAACAGCCGTATCGGCAACTGCCGACTTACTCGACAGCAGGGCAGGCAGGGCGCTGCTGTCGCCCGCGTCCCCGGCCCGGCCCGCCGCGTAAGCCAGCTGACGGGTGCGTTCCAGCGTCTCCCACAGGGCACCGACACGGTGTTGCAGCACGCTTTCCTGGGCGGCCGTACGACCACTGTGGGTGTACGAGCGCTGGCGCAGGTGAGTGATGGCCGCGTTCAGGGCCGCGTCGGCCACACCCAGATAGGTACCGGTCATGGCCATCAGGAAGTACGGCGCAACGACATTGAAGACGTACCAGATCTGGTCACCGACAGCGCCCAGCAGCTGCGTCTGAGGAACATTGACCCCCTCCAGGTGCAGCGTCCGGGCCGAGTTGCCGCGCATACCCAGTCCAGACCAGGGTTCACCCCAGGTCATGCCCTCCGTGCCCTCAGGCAGCACGAAGCAGGAGAAGTCTCCCAGGTCCGCGCTGTCCGAACGTGCCGACACCACGTACGAGTCGGCATGGGCGCCGTTGGTCACAAACACCTTGGTGCCGGTGGCGCGGAACGACCCGTCCGGGGCCGGGTCCAGCTGAAGCTGAGGGTAATAGAAATGCGCGCCGGTGCCGGGCTCACTGAGCGCCAGCGTCGTCAGGTGACGGCCTGCCACGATGGGCTCCAGGTACTGGGTGCGCTGCCACGGTGTGACCTTGGCCGCGATGACCGCCGCTCCGACATGATGCATGCCGAAGGTGATGGCCGTCGAGGCGCACTCGCGGCCCAGGATCTCGCATAGCCGCGTCAGGGTATGCAGGCCATGGCCCAGCCCCCCGTGTTCAACCGGAACGACCAGGCCACCCAGACCCGCAGACTGCAGGGCCCGCAGACCGTGCTCCGGCCAGACTGCTTCCTGATCAACCTGCGCCGCGTGGTCCCGGACCACTCCGGCGGCAAGCTCGCGGGTCAGGCCCAGAACGGTGTCCTGGTTCAGGGGCAGAACAGCCGAGGTCAGAAGCCGCTCTCTGCGCCCTGGCCTCGGCTGCCAGCAAAGGCCATTTTCAGAGCCTCCCGGAGCAGCAAGACATCATCACACGCCGGCGCAGGCGGGGCGCTCTTGACTGAGGAATCCGCATATTGGAGCGGAAAAGACGCTGTGACAGGCACAACCGTACTGTAGCACCGGCCCTTCCGACCCATGCCTTAGCCATCCTGAAGCCTCCTTTGCAGGGTGGGGTAAGGAGTGGATCATCGGCCCGCGCCACTCCGGAATCAGAGCACGGACGGCATGGCCACAGCCTGAAGCCTCTCGGCGGACTCGCCGAGCCACAGTTCCGTTTCGGCCGGCGCCACCGGACGGGCCAGCAGGTATCCCTGTACCTGATCACAGTTCAGCCTCCGCAGTTCGCGGAGCTGACTGGCATTCTCGACGCCCTCAGCCACGATCTGCCACCCGGACTCCCGGGCGACAGCAACCATGGCGCGGACCAGCGGCCGGGTCGAGCGCCCGCCCAGCCCCGGCTCCACCAGACCGGTAATAAGTGAGCGGTCGATTTTCAGGATCTGTGCAGGCATCCGGAACAGCCGGCTCATGCTGGAATAGCCGGTACCAAAGTCGTCGATGGCGATCCGCAGCCCGGCTTCCAGCAGCGCCTCGTACTGCTGCAGGCCCTCATCGTCCATGACCGCGCTTTCGGTCACTTCCAGGTCCAGGGCACTTGGGGGAAGGCCGTGGGCGCGCAGCGTCTGCTCGACAAACGCCACGAAGTCCGGCTGGGTGATCTGGCGCGGTGCCACGTTCACACTGACCCGCAGCTCCGGCCAGCGCTGGCGCCACAGCCTGATCTGCCGGCACGCCTCGTTCAGCACCCACGCACCCAGGTGCAGGATCAGGTCACTTTCCTCGGCCAGCGGCACGAAGCGGCCGGGCGGCAGCAGACCCAGCGTGGGGTGCTGCCAGCGGACCAGGGCCTCGACCGCCACGGGCAAGAGCGTCCCGGCCCTGACAATCGGCTGGTAATGCAGCCGCAGCTGATCACTGCTGATGGCCGCCCGCAGGTCCTGCTCAAAATCCAGCCGCTCGGCGGCGGCGGCACTCAGGGCCGGTTCGAAGCGGCGCACGCTGCGCCGGTCCCGCTTGGCCAGATACATGGCCAGATCGGCGTTTTTCTGAAGGGTGGTGACATCGGTACCGTCCTGCGGAAACAGCGCGATGCCAATTGAGGCGGTCACGATCAGCTGTCGTCCGGCCAGTTCCACCGGGGCACTCAGGGCGTCGAGGATGCGCCGGGCCGCACGCTCGGCGGCCTCATGCTCCTGAACGTTGCGCAGCAGCACCGTGAATTCGTCCCCGCCCTGCCGGGCCACCAGGTCACCGTCGCGCACGCACTGGCGCAGGCGCTGGGCCACCTGCACCAGCAGGGCGTCACCGACCGGGTGCCCCAGCGTGTCGTTGACCTGCTTGAAATGGTCCAGGTCGATAAACAGCACGCCCATGGTGTCCTGCGTTCCCTGCACGGCGGCCTGCAGCATGGACTCGAAAGCCGCGCGGTTCATCAGGCTGGTCAGTGCGTCGTGACCAGCCTGGTAAGCCAGACGCTCCTGGGCCTGCTGAAGGGCCTCATTGGCATGGGCCAGTTCGATGTTGCGCAGACGCTCCTCGGCGGTGCGGTGCTCCAGGCGTTCGAGCTGCAACTGTGCGGCCAGAACCTGCGTCTTGTGCTCCAGCACGTCAGCATGCAGCGAGCGCTCGATAGCCTCGTGCTGACGGGAGTGCCATAGCGCCTGCCGGTACTCGCCCCGGGCCTCCAGAACGGCAGACAGGGCCTGATGGGCCTCATTCTCGCGTTTGGTGGTTTTAAGGGTCTGGGCCAATTCCAGGGCGTCCTGAACGCACCTGTGTGCCTCGTCCTGCTGGCCCAGCGCCGTCAGAACCCGCCCGCGCGTGAGCAGCAGCTCGCACAGGTTTTCCCGTTCGCCGAGTTCCTCGGACGCCGCAATGCCCTGGGCACTCAGCGTCAGGGACTCGTCCAGCCGCCCGAGTTGCAGCAGGTTGGCAGAAATGTTGGCCAGCAGCAGGCACTCATGCTGACGGTAGCCCGCCTGCCGGGCCTGCTGCAGGGTGGCTTCGTTCAGCCGCAGGGATTCCTCGTAGCGCCCCAGTTCGTGGTGATCAATGGCCGCGTTGATGGAGGCACTGGAGGTCAGCACCGGGTGCCCGATACGCACGGCGATCTCCAGCGCGTCAAGGTGATGCCTGAGGGCGTGGTCATATTCCTTGAGGTCGATATACAGGTTGCCGATATTGTTCAGCGTGCGGGCCCGCCCCAGGTCATCGTGAACAGACTGCACCAGTTTGAGGCAGCGCAGGTGCTGTTCGAGGGCCTGGCCGTAGTTGCCGGTTACTGCGCTGGTGATGGCCAGCCCGTTCAGGCAGCGGGCCACCACGGTCGTCAGCTCAAGTGCCTCAGCGCGCGCTGCGCTCTCTTCAAAGGCAGCGCGCGCCTCCTGGTAGTTTCCCAGGAAGTAATTGGCGTAGCCCGTCAGCATCTGAGCCCGGATGTCACCGGCCACATATCCCACGCGCCGCGCAAGCACGCCAGCCTCGGTCGCCAGCACCTGCGCCCGGTGCATGGAAGATGTCAGCACAGCGTCCGCCTGATCGTTCAGGGCATCGACCTGGGCCCATTCGGGTGGCATGGTGGAAGGGTCGGCCGGGTGGCCGGGTGTGCTCGACATGGACAGTCTCCCGGAATAAGCGTGAAAACAGCCGGCCTGGGGCTCTGGCTTCGGATCTGCCCTCACCCTAGAGCAACGTCCATAACAGTTTTCTGAAGGACCGTGCCGGACCACAACGGCCCTGGCCGTTAACGTTTCTGCTGAGCATCCGCGCCAGCACACGTCCGACCAGCTGTACTGGGCCAAGGCGTGCAGACAACCTGAGTGCCCCGAATACCACGCGAGGGTACAGTTGGCGCATGTTCGCTTTCGGTCTTCTTCTTGGCGTTCCTCCGGTGGAGTGAGCGGCTGAAGAAGATCTGGCCAGACCCCCCCGGAGGAACCCCCTCCGGGGCTTTTTCTTTGCCGCCCTCTTTCACCCTGCTGCATCCCGACAAGGAGCGCCCTGCCATGACCCAGCCTGAACCCTCCCGCATCCGCATTTTCGACACGACCCTGCGTGACGGTGAGCAGTCGCCCGGTGTGGCCCTGGACCACAGCCAGAAGCTGGAAATCGCGCATCAGCTCGCGCGCCTGGGTGTGGACGTGATCGAGGCCGGCTTTCCTATCGCCAGCCCAGGCGACCTGGAAGGGGTGTCACGGATTGCGCGGGAGGTGCGCGGGCCGATCATTACCGGTCTGGCGCGTGCCAACCGGGCTGATATCGAAGCGGCGGCGCGGGCGGTCGAACTGGCCGAGAAACCCCGGATTCATACCTTCATTGCCACCAGCCCAATCCACATGGCCAAGAAACTGAATCTGGAACCGGACGCAGTGATAGAGCGGGCGATCGAGGCGGTCCAGCTGGCGCGCTCCTTCGTGGATGACGTCGAATTCAGCGCCGAGGACGCCACCCGCAGCGACTGGGCTTTCCTGGCCCGTATCTTCAGGGCCGCCGTGGACGCTGGCGCCACCACCATCAATGTGCCCGACACGGTGGGCTACACCACCCCCCGCGAAATGCGTGAGCTGTTCGCGTTCCTGAAAGGTGAGCTGCCCGCCCATGTGATCCTGTCGGCCCACTGTCACGACGACCTGGGTCTGGCCGTGGCCAACTCCATCGCGGCGGTCGAGGGCGGCGCCCGGCAGATCGAATGCACCATCAACGGCATCGGGGAGCGGGCGGGCAACGCCAGCCTGGAAGAGCTGGTCATGGCGTTCCACACCCGGCGTGACGCCTACCCGTTTGAGAGCGGCGTGCGCACCCGCGAGCTGTACCGCGCCAGCCGGATGGTCAGCCGCCTGAGCGGCATGCCGGTGCAGCCCAACAAGGCCATCGTGGGAGACAACGCCTTTGCCCACGAGTCCGGCATCCACCAGGACGGCGTAATCAAGGCGCGCGAGACCTACGAGATCATGAACGCCGAACTGGTCGGGCGCGAGGCAGCCGTGCTGGTCATGGGCAAGCACTCTGGCCGCGCCGCCTTCCGCAAGGCCCTGACCGACCTGGGTTACGAGGTGGACGAGGACCGCGTCAAGTCGCTGTTTGCGCGCTTCAAGGACCTGGCCGACCGCAAGGGCCAGATCCACGCCGACGACCTGCGGGCACTGGTGGAAAGCCGCAGCGACGTGCCGCAGACCTTCGTGCTGGAGGGCTTCCAGATCACGTCCGGCATGAACATGACGCCCGTCGCCTTCGTGCGCCTGGCGACCCCCGACGGTCCGGTGGACGCGACCGCCCACGGCGACGGTCCGGTGGAAGCCGCCTTCCAGGCCATCAGCAAGATCACCGGCCTGAACCCCACGCTGGAAAGCTACCGGATTCAGGCGGTGACCTCGGGCGGCGACGCCCTGGGCGAGGTCGCCATCGGAGCGCGGTACGGCGAGACCAGCCTGCACTCCACCGGCGTGGCCACCGACATCGTGGAAGCCAGTGCCCGCGCCTGGATTCGCGTGATGAACCAGATCGTGGCCGGCATGGGCAAGGCGCGCACGGTGACAGCCACCAGCATCTGAAGACCAGGGGAAGGGTCAGCCGCCTGGGCATCAGGCTGACTCGTGCTGCCCAGCAGCCTCACCCCATTCCGAACCTGCTTCCCTGCGGCCAGCTGTGCAAACTCGCCACGCGGACGGGCGCTGGGCGACTATGCTCGTGCATGCGCTCCTGTCTGTGCTCCTGCCTGGGGTGCGCAAGCCGGTCCCGGGTCCCCGGGGCGGTTTCAAGGAGAGTGTATGGTGACCCGCTGGCCCTGCCTGCCGCTTTTCTTGTGCGGTATGGCGCTGATTTCATGTTCGCCCAGTTCAAGAATCGTCAATTTGCATCTGGCCGGGGACCGGGGCAAAACCGAGTCCCGTTTTATCAAGGTCGCCGCTATGGCTGGCCCCCGTGTCCTGTTTGCACAGACCTACAGCTGTGACCACAAAGACTGCTGGCCAACCGCCGAAAACGTATCGGAGCTTCAGTCCCTTTACGGCCCGGCGGCGTTTTCGACCCAGGATATGACCGCGGTCCAACTCAAAAGACAGGTCAACCATCAGTCGGTGTTGCGCTGGAAAGGGCCTGTCCGCGGAGGGCCAGTGGTCGTCAGGGCCGCCCTGTATTCCGGCAAGTACACAGAGATCAGCCGGGCCGAGCAGACCATGAACTCAGGCCTGGTTACCTTGTGGACCACCCGGTTTCGCGTCGAGGAAAAAGGCTCAGGAATTGAGATCTCTTCCCGCTGAGCGCGTTCTCCGGAGGGCTTCATCATGATTCTTGAAATTGCCCTGCTGACCATTCGTCCCGGTGAGGCCGCCGCCTTTGAGACCGCGTTCCGGGAAGCGCAGCGGATTATTCAGAGCATGCCCGGCTACATCCGACACGAGCTCCAGCGGTGCCTGGAAGATGACCGCCGCTACGCCCTGCTGGTGTGGTGGGAAACCCTGGAGGCCCACACAGAAGGATTTCGCGGCAGCCCCGAATATCAGCAGTGGCGCGCGCTGCTGCATCACTTCTATGACCCGTTCCCCACGGTCAAGCACTTTGTTCCGGTCGCCGGTGTGCCTGCCTGACCTTATTCCGGGCTGCCACATGAAAAGATGACCCCGTGAATTCCATGTTGTTACGGACCGCACTGATCACTGGCCTCGTGATCGGCGCGCTGAATATCGTGTTTGCCGGCGTGCAGTATGGGTTTGACACGCTGCCGGTGTGGTTTTACCTGGCGCAGCTGCTGCTGATTCCGGCGATGATTCTCCCCATGCGGTTTTTCCCTCAGGCCGCCATGACGCGCGATTTCGGCCGGCGGGCGGCCCTGTTCGGGCTGGGCTGGGCGGTGCCGTATGCCATCTACAAATTTGCCGGAGATGTCCTGAGCCCCACCTTCAATCCGGCCGCCTCCCTGATCTCCTATCTGGTCATGGTGCTGGTATTTGCCGTGCTGTTCGCGACCATTCGCAAACCTCAGAGCTGAAGCTCAAGCCTAAGGCCGGGCCCTGAAATATGGGGGCCCGGTCCCGCTGTGAGCGCTTGTTCCGCATGAGTTCAGCCCTTGACCTGGACGACATGGCCAGACACGCGGGCAGCCCCACGCAGCTTGCTTTCGCTCCGCCGCCGCGAGGCACGGGTCCAGGCAGGCGGCGGATCAGCCGCGCGGGCCGGTCTCGTACACTGCGCGCCAGGGTCGGTAGTTGGTGGTCACCCGGTCGGTACGTGCAGTGCCCTCATCCTTGATGGTCCGGGTAATGTACAGGTTGAAACCGTCCTGGGCCCAGTCCACCTGTCGCACGGCCCCGGCACGCATACGCGGATTGAACACGTACTGCGCCGGCGGATGCGGCACTCGCGCCAGGATGGTCGCGGGGCTGACGATGACCCTGCGCGTCTGCTTGATGCCCCAGACCTCCACCTCGAGCACGCTCTTGCCGGGGTGGTTGATGGTCTTGATCAGCAACGGCCCGCCAGTGTCGTTTTTCATCTTGAGGTCGACCCCAGGGTCATACACGGCTGCCTCAAAACCGATCTGCGGTTCGTAGTACCCCACGCGGTAGGAGTGCTGGTTGCGCTCGACCACGGGCAGGCCCGCCTGGTACAGAGCCCGGAAGACCGTGGTGCTGACCTGACACACCCCACCGCCCAGACCATCCACGGTGCGGCCCCCACTGATAATCAGCCCTCCCACAAAGCCGTTTTCCGGGGTGATGCTGCCCAGGGCGCCCAGGAAGCTGAAGGTCTCCCCTTTAGCCACGACAGAACCGTGGATCTTGGCTGCGGCGTTGGCCACGTTGACCCGGCGCGCGGGGCTGCTGCCGTAGTAGGTGCTGCGGCCCACCGTGATCAGCTCCAGCTTCTTGGGATCGGGCAGGGCAGCCAGGGTCAGGGTCGGCTTGCTGACCTTGCTGGCAAATATTACGTCCTTGTGCGCCGAGTCCAGCACGGCCTTGCGGAACGCGGCGTAGGAGACGGGCCGGTCGGTCACCACGCCCGCCTGCTCCTTGACCTTTACAAATTCCTTGCCCCTGAGGGCAAAGCGGGCGTTGCGTGCCGGCTGGTCCACGTGGTTCGTCAGGACACCGAAAGCGGCCTTGAGGGCCTTGTCGTCAGGGACGATCCCGTTTTCCCGCACCCAGTACAGGTTGGCCACCTGCAACGCTGTCAGTGCACCGCTGCGCTCGGTGCCGTCCAGTCTGGCTGTGAACGGTCGCATCAGGGCATTGCCCTGGACCACGTGGGGCTGCAGGTCCGCGGCGGTGACTTTGGCCTTCAACGCGCGAACGGGAACTTTCAGCGCACTGAGGGTTGGCGAGGCCACGTAGGTTTTCACGGCGCTGGTCACTTCCACCTGCGCCCCAGTGCGCTCGGGCCTGACCACGTACTTCAGGCTGGTCTTGTCGAACACGATGCTGGCGTCGCGCGGCTGCCTATCCATATCAGCCGTCAGGAGCCTGAGGGTCGCCGTGGCCTTCGCCGGGTCCACCTGGGCCACCAGCGGCAGGTCCTGCATGCTGCTCTGGCCCAGCAGGTCCTGAACGCGTTCCACCATCCCGCGCTCGGCAGTGGCTTTCTCAGCTGCCGCGACACTGGTTTCGGTATCGGCCCGCCAGCCCAGCAGGTCGGCGCCCACGGTCCAGGTGTTGCTGCCGGCACTGACGGTGACCTCGGGCGGGGTGACGCTGCGGGCTCCCAGCGCCGCGATGGCCTGCTCGCGTGTCAGCCCGCCGACCTCTACCCCGGCCACACGCAGACCCGGCGCGAGTTTTCCAGTGGGCTGCGAAGCCGCACCCAATGCCAGCGCGCCTCCCAGCAATGCCACAGCCGCTACCCCTGCCACCCAGACCTTCATCGGCTACAGCGTAGGGAATCCACAAGGGCCTCATTTGAAGGTTTGGCACAGTCGGCCCTCATAAGGGCAGTTCATGAAGGGTGATGTCAGGAACACAGCAAAGCGCCCCGGCCTGGAATTACCGGAACAGGGACGCTTACAGTTGTGCGGTCTTCAGCGGGCCGGCTGACCAGGAGCCTGGGCGGCCAGTTCCGCCTGACGGTCCGCGCGCGGGTTGACATTTTCCAGCACCCGCGCAAACGAGGTCACCACCTGATCAATCTGCTCCCGGCTGATGGTCAGCGGCGGCAGGAAACGCACCACCAGCGGCGTGGCGGGCAGTGTCAGTACCCCCTCGTCGTGTTCCAGGGCAGTGATGTAGGGCGCGCTCTTTTCCTTGAGTTCCACGCCGATCATCAGGCCCAGGCCACGCACCTCGCGGATCTTGGGCGAGCCGATGGCGCGCAGTTTCTCCATGAAGTACGCGCCCTTCTCGCGGGCCTGCTCGGCCATGCCCTCGCGCTTCATGGCGCGCAGGGCCGCCACGCCGGCCGCCATGGCCAGCGGGTTGCCTCCGAAGGTCGAGCCGTGGCCCCCGGCGGGCATCCGGTCGGCCACCGCAGCGGTCATGGCGAAGGCGCCTACCGGCACGCCACCCGCCATGGCCTTGGCCAGCGTGATGCCGTCCGGGATCACGCCGTAGTGCTCACAGCCGAACATCTTGCCGGTGCGGCCGAAGCCGGTCTGGATCTCGTCGATGATCAGCAGGGCGCCGCGCTCCTTGGTAATCCGGCGGGCTTCCTGCACAAATTCCAGGCTGGCCGGGCGCACGCCGCCCTCACCCTGCACCACTTCCAGAATAACGGCGGCCGTCTCGTCAGTCACAGCGGCGCGCAGTTCGTCCAGGTTGCCGTAGGTGATGAAGTCCACGTGGCGGTTGTCCACGGCCTCGCCGAAGGGCTCACGGTACTTGGGCTCCCAGGTGAAGGCCAGCGCACCCAGGCTGCGGCCGGCAAACCCGCGTTTGACCGCCACGAAACGCTGACGGCCCGTGCCGGTAATGGCAAACTTCTTGGCCGCTTCCATGGCCTCGGTGCCGCTGTTACACAGAAACACCCGGTCCAGGCCCTGAGGCAGCACACTGACCAGTTCCGTCAGGAACTCGGCGCGGCGGTCGTTGGGAAGCGTCTGGGCCAGCACCATCAGCTTTGCGGCCTGCTCCTGCACGGCGCGCACCACATCCGGGTGGCTGTGCCCCACGTTGGCCACGCCGGCCCCGACCATGCAGTCGATATAGGCGCGGCCCTGCTCGTCCCACACCACGGCGCCCTGTCCGCGGGTAATGACCACCTGATGCTTGTTGAACACCCCGCTGTCGTACTTCAGTTCGGCATCCAGCCATTTGCTCTGCGTCATGCTTGCTTCCTCCTCTGCTCTGGGCCCAGTGTAGGACGCTCCCGCGCCGGCAATGTGGAGCTGCCTTGCTGTGTGCCTGCCGACCGGCGCGGCATGTTCAGCAGCAGCAATCCCGACAGCACCACCGCCACGCCCAGCAGCGACAGCAGACCGATCGCCTCGCCGGCCACCGCGCCCCAGAACAGGCCCCACAGGGGCAGCACATACGTGACCGCCACCACCTGCGTGGGCGAGACCCGCGCGAGCAGGCCGTAATACAGCAGGTAGGCGACGCCGCTGCCAAAGACCCCGAGCACCAGCATGGACCCCAGCGCGGTTAGGGTTACCGGCCCCGGCTGTGGCCCCAGCAGCGCAACCGGCGCGAGCATCAGGGACGACAGCGTGAGCTGTGTGGTTGCTAGTCCAACCGGGTTCAGGCCGCCCAGCGTGCGTTTGGCGATGGAGGTGGCCACCGCGTAGCCCAGACTGGCGGCCAGCAGGATCAGGACCCCGAACAGGGTGGCGTGCCCGCCACTGATTCCGCCGGAAACGGTCATGGCCACACCGGCCAGCCCGATCATCACCCCGCCGATCACCCGTCCTGTGACCTGGGCGTCTCGCGCACCGAGTGCGATCAGCAGGGAAAATAGTGGCGTCGTGGCGTTCAGGATGGCCGCGATGTTACTGCTGACTGTCTGCTCGCCCCAGGCAAAGAAGGTCCAGGGCAGCACGTTGTTGAACACGGCCACCAGCAGCAGCGGCTTCCACAGGTGCGCCGGCGGCAGGGAATGCCGGCCCCAGCGCAGCGCGGCCCACAGCACCAGGGCACCGAATACGGAACGCAGCAGCGCCACCCACACCGGCGGGAAGACCTCACCGACCAGCTTGATCAGCAGGAACGAGACGCCCCACACCACCGAAAGAATGAACATTTCAAGCACGTCACGCCGCGTCATGGTGCCACCGTAGCGTCAGCGGAGGACTGAGACGGAGTGCTGGGCCGCGGCCTTGCCTGATCCGGCGAAAGCGGCGGCCAGCTCTCGTCCTGAAGAGCCGTTTCCGTCCAGTTTTCCTTGCCGCTCCAGCGTTCGACAGCCAGCGAGTAGACCGAGGTCCGTGCCAGATCGCTGTCCAGGATGGGGCGCATTTCCTGGCCTGGCCGCAGGTCGGGAAAGGCCCGCACGCACAGCACGCTCAGGGCGGCGCGCATCTGGGCCGGGTCAGTCAGGAGCCGGGCGGTGCCGAACGCAATCACGCTGCGGTACTGCACGGTCAGTTCCAGCGGTGAGTTGCTGGGCAGAAACGAGCCGGTTTCCGACACCTCGAACGTGGCCGGGTGACCCTGAACGGTGTTGGCGCGCAGGCGACCGACTATATTCGTGTGGTACACGATGTCGTGCTCCTGCGGGCGATAGGCGTAGGCCAGCGGCGTGATAAAGGGAAACGCCTGCCCGTCCTCACCCTGCCACAGGGTGGCCACGCGGCCGATGCGCCCGCGCAGCAGCAGGGCCTCGATCCAGGCCTCTTCCTGGCGGTTCTGGGGACGGCGGCTGACCGATGGGTCGCGCCGACGGGGATCGTAATGGCTGCTCACCAGCCTTTCCTCTGGCGCAGGCCCAGAATGTGGGCGGTGTGGTGCTGTCCGTGCCAGATGTACACAGCCAGCCACCGGGCCAGACGGACACGACCCTGTTCATCGGCCTGAAAGGCCTGTGCCCAGGCCGCCGGGGGCCTGCCCGCACGGCCTGCCAGATCCGGGTGAACAAAACAGCGCTCCCAGCCGGGCCCGTCAACCGACGAATACAGCTCAGCCCAGCGCGCGTGCAGTCCAGCCAGCAGGTCGAGGCTGGGCTGGACCGGCAGCCGGCTGTCGGGCAGTTCGGCCCAGGTGTCCACGTCCCAGGGTCTGATCACCGGCTCAGGTTCGGTCAGCGCCAGCTTCGTGCGGACATAGGCGTGCAGGTGACTGTCAGCCACATGATGAATCAGGGTCCGAACAGTCCAGCCTCCCTCGCGGTACGGCGTGTCCAGCTGCGTGTCGCCGAGCCCGGCCACGGCGCCGCTCAGTTCGGCAGGGAAGCTACGCAGCGCCGCAATGGCGGCAGACCGCTGCTCAGGCAGAGCCGGCGAGGACGCTGGCGCCGCTCCGATGGGGTAGCTCAGGTCGTTCATGGCAGCCTCTTTTCAAGGTCGTGACAGGTGATGCCCATGCTGTGGCGCAGGTACTGACGGTGCACCGTAAACCGGGCCTCCCCCACGCCAGAATCGAGGTGCAGCGCTTCGCTGCCCAGCCGCCGGGCTTCGGCGTCCAGCCAGACCAGCAGCCGCCCGGCGTGGCCTCGCCCACGGAACCGGGGCAGGGTGGACAGATCGTCCAGGTACAGGGTTCTGCCACCGGCCAGCGTGGTCATGGTGCGGTAGCCGGCCACCGTGACCGCCGGCCCATCCTCGTCTTCAAACACTCCGACCAGCCGGTAGCCTTCTGCGGCGAGCTGGCCCAGGTGCCGTGAAAGTGCCTCTGCGCTGGCCGTAGCCGGAGACCCGGGACGCGGCTCGCGCAGCGCCGCAAGGCCGAGTGCCGTGTCATGCACCTGAACCGGCCGGATCATTCGGGCCACACCTGGCCCAGCACCCTTCTGCTCCCGGGCTGCTCGCCTCCGGACGGACCATAGAACACCACCCACACTTCCAGGTCCTCGGAGAATGCCTCGAACCGGTGTTCGGCGCCGGCTGCGGCATACAGCAGGTCACCCGGCCCGAACGTCTGAACCTGCCCCGCACAGCGAAAGGTGCCGCTGCCGCTGATCACCACATACAGCTCGTCCTGGGCATGAGGCTGCTGGGGATCGTGGCCGCGCGGCCGGTAGAGTTCTAGACGCAGCGAACCGCGATGAAAAACCTCCAGAAATCCGGGAATCGGCGCCGCCTCGCGGGCCCGGGCAAGAGAAACCAGATGCATGCCCCTACACTAGAGAGACAATGGCCTCCCAGAAAGCTCCACTTTCAGGCAATTCAATCAGTCCACTTTCCGAACTGCCTTTTGGGGTGCTGCTGTGCCGGAGTGGCCCTGAGCCGATGCATGCGCAGCTGGCAAAGCAGGTGCGTGAGGCCGTGCTGTCCGGAACCCTGCCTGCCGGCACCCGGCTGCCAGGATCGCGGCGCCTGGCGCTTCACCTGGGCGTAACGCGTGGCGTGGTGGCCGACGCCTACGCCGCCCTGGTGGCCGACGGCACCCTGGCAGCCACGGTCGGCAGCGGTACCCGGGTGCCAGGCGGAGCGGCCCGGCCGCAAGCTGCGTTACAAAGGGCCCCGGCGTGGTTTACCCCTCCGGCGCCCGCCCCGGTGGACGGCCCGCCGGGGCAGCCCGGCGTGCACTTTCAGGTCGGCGTGGCCACCACCGCCACCCTGGACCAGCGCGTCTGGCGGAAGGCCTGGGCTGACGCGGCACGCCAGCCGGTCAGCGGCGACTACGCCGATCCGCAGGGAGAAGCGGACCTGCGGGCAGCACTGTGCGCCTGGACCGGGCGCTCAAGGGGGCTGTCCACCACGGCAGAACACGTGCTGGTCACCGCCGGCACCCTGCAGGCGCTGAACCTGATCGTGCGGGCGCTGCTGCCGCCCGGCTCAGCTGTCCTGATGGAAAATCCGGGCTACCGCGCCGCGCGTCAGGTGATGCTGGATGCCGGTCACCACGTACAGCCGCTCAGTGTAGATGAGGACGGGGCCGTGGTCACAGCACAGACCCCCCCGGCCCGGCTGGTCTATGTCACGCCCAGCCACCAGTTTCCGCTGGGCGTGCGCATGAGCCTGCCCCGGCGCCTGGCCCTGCTGGAGTGGGCCGAGCGCCACGACGCCCTGATTGTCGAGGACGATTACGACGGCGAATTCCGCTACGGCGCCCCCCCCCTGCCGCCACTGGCCAGCCTGGACCGCTCCGGACGGGTGCTGTACCTGGGCACGCTGAGCAAGGCCCTGACTCCGGCGGTGCGCACGGGCTTCCTGCTGGCCCAGGGCGCCCTGATGCCGGCGCTGGTCCGCGCACGGCTGCTGCTCGACGGCGGGCATCCGCTGCCTGTGCAGCGGGCCCTGACCCACTTGCTTATCCGCGGCGAGGTGGACCGGCATGTGCGCCGCACCCGGCGCTGGCACGCCCAGGTACGTGGCGCCCTGACCCGCGAACTTGTCGGGCTCGCCCCCCTGGCGCATCTGGGCGGTATCGAGGCGGGGCTGCATCTGTGTCTGCATCTGGCACCGGGGCTGGACGCAGGCGCACTGACCGACCGGCTGGCCAGCCGGGGAATCTTTGTTTCCACCCTGGCCTCCCATACCTTCGCCGGCCCGGAGGCTCAGGCCCTGCTGCTGGGCTACGCCGGACTGACGGCGGCGCAGGCCCGCGCCGGCAGCCAGGAGATCGCCCGGATGGTCCGTGCAACTCCTGGCTGCCCCGCCCCGTATGAGCAGGCATGAGAAAGAGTTTCCATCTTCCCCTGCTCTCGGCCCTGCCGGTTCTCCTGGTCGCCTGTGGCGGTGACGACGATGACCTGAGCCGCTACAACCGGGTGCAGTACGCCAGTTACCAGCAGTGCATGACGGCCAACCAGGCCTATATCCAGCAGGGCCTGGAAAACCCCTGCGCCGAGGAAGACGACGATCTGGACCTGTACAAGAAGAAAAAGACGTACTTCGGGCCGTATCTGCTGTACACCGGCAGCGGCACCCGCTTCGTGGGATACACGTCCTCGGGTGGAATTTCGTCACGGGGTCTGACCTACGACAGCAAAAAAGGCACCTACGGCAGCTTCAAGGCGCCGGTCAGCCGGGGCGGCCTGACCTCCAGCGCCCGCGCCGGCGCCTCGGGCACCCTGAGCGGAGGCGGCTGATGCAGCGCCTGTCGTTTCCCCCCCGCCCCGACTGGGAGTCCCGCCTCCAGCAGGTCGGCTTTACCTGGTATGCCCCCACCCCCGAGCATCCGGTGCCCTACTGGGGCGAGGACGTGGCCTACGCCTTCACACCGCAGCAGATCGCAGCGCTGCAACGTGACGCCCAGGAACTGACCCGGCTGGTGCTGGACGCCACCGGCCACGCGATCGAACATGGCCGCCTGAATGAGCTCGGAATACCGGCCTTCCTGCACGCGGCAGTACGTGAGTCGTGGGACCGCGACGACCCGACACTGTACATGCGGCTGGACCTCGCCTACGACGGCCAGGGCCGCCCGAAACTGCTGGAGGTCAATGCCCAGACGCCGACCAGTCTGCTGGAAGCCTCGGTATGCCAGTGGCAGTGGCTCGAAGACCGGCTGGAGGCCGGGCAGCTCCCGCCTGGCACCACACAGTGGAACACCATCCACGAAGGCCTGCTGGAACAGTGGGCGCACCTGCGGGAGGCTCGTGGCATCACCCAGGCGCACTTCAGTGCCGCGCGCAGCGACGAGGACATTGCGACCGTCACCTACCTCAGAGACCTGGCCCAGACCCAGGGCGTCTCCGGATCGTTCCTGCTGGCCGAGGAGATCGGCACCCGCCCTGAGGACCCCTGGCTGCTGGACACCTGGAGCCTGCCGATCCGGAACCTGATGTGGCTGTGGCCGTTCGAGTTTGCCTGGGAAGGCCGTGACGCCGCCCATCTGGCCGCCACCCAGACACGCTTTCTGGAGCCGCTGTGGAAGGCCGTGACGGGCAGCAAGGGCCTGCTGGCGCTGCTGCACGAGCTTCACCCCGGCCATGAGCTGATCCTGCCGGCCACCCTGAAGCCCGGGACGCTGGGAGCGCAGGTGGTCCGCAAACCTCTCTTTTCGCGTGAAGGCCAGAACGTGACGCTGCCGGGCGGAACCAGCACGCCAGGGGACTATGCCGACCTGCCCATGGTCGAGCAGGCCTACATCGACCTGCCGGTCTTCGAGGCGGCCGACGGTCCGCGCTATCCGGTGCTGGGCGTGTGGGTCGCCGGTGACGAGGTCTGTGGTCTGGGCCTGCGTGAGGGACGGGGCCGGGTTACCGACAACCGGGCCACCTTTGCTCCCCATGTGGTCCGCGAAGAGGGGCCATGAGCAGCCCGCCTCTGTCCGCCCCCTTCCGCGCCCGGCTGTACGCGTTTCTGGACCCGGGCGACGGCATGCATATGGGCGAGCGGCTGTTCAACGCGCTGCTGGCCATACTGATCGTGTCGAACGTGGCCGTGACCATCATGAGCACGGTGCCCGGAGTGTACGAGGTATACGGCCCCTTGATCCGCGCCTTCGACCTGAGCTGCGCGGTGGTGTTCGGGCTGGAGTACGCCGCCCGGCTGTATGTCACTCCGCTGCGGCCCGGCTACGAGGACGGCTGGCGGGGCATGCTGCGCTACGCCCTGACGCCGCTGCCCCTGATCGACCTGCTGGTGATCGTGTCATTGCTGCTGCCGGGCAGCGCCGCCCTGGCCAGCCTGCGTGGCCTGCGGCTGCTGAAGCTGCTGTCGCTGCTGAAGCTGGGCCGCTACTCGGACTCGCTGCAGCTGATCGGGCGGGTGGTGCGGCGCCGGGCCGGTGAGCTGTTTACGACCGTGCTGATCGTGGTGGTGCTGGTGTTCATTGCCGCCAGCCTGCTGTATCAGGTCGAGTCGAGCGCCGGCACCAAGGGCTTTGAAAGCATCCCGCAGGCGCTGTGGTGGTCGGTGGTCACGCTGACCACCACTGGCTACGGCGACGTGTACCCGCAGACCTCGCTGGGCAAGGCCGCCGCCGGCATGATCATGCTGTTCGGGGTGGGCATGGTCGCGCTGCCCGCCGGCATGATCGCCAGTGGTTTTGCCGAGGAACTTTCACGTCTGCGCATGCAGGAAGAAGCGGTGCCCGAATCCCGCACCCGCTTCTGCCCACACTGCGGTGAGCGCCTGCACTGAAACCCGGAGTTCCTGGAGACTGGAGAACAGAGCTCCGCCCCTGAAAACCGTTCTGGCTTCAGGGGCGGAGCTTTCATGCTGTGGGTCCAGGCTGCGCTTCAGCGCCGGCCCTTCACGGCCCACTGCTCCTCCTGTAACCCGGCCACGTGGTTGGCGGCGCGCGCCATGGCGAACAGCAGGTCCGAGACCCGGTTCAGGTAGATCTGCACCTGCTCGTTGGCCTCCTCCTCGTGCAGCAGTCGGATAACTTCGCGTTCGGCCCGCCGCGCCACTGCCCGGGCGAGGTGCAACGCAGAGGCCGTCAAGGTACCGCTGGGATGAACGAAATTGCGGATGGGGGGCGCGCCGTCCGCATAGCGGTCGATCATCGCCTCGATAAACGCCACGTCCTGCGCATCCATGCGGCTGAGGTTCTTCTCGTACGGCGTCCCGGTCCGGGTGGCCAGGTCCGCGCCCACGTCAAACAGGGCGTTTTGCAGGTACTCCAGATCCGCGTCCAGGGCCGCATGCGGCTGATGGCTGCGGCCATTGTGCGCCCGTGCCAGACCTATGGCGCTGTTAAGTTCATCCACAGTGCCGTAGGCCTCCACGCGAATGTGCGCCTTGCTCACTCGGTCCGCCCCGTACAGCCCCGTCTGGCCACCGTCCCCGGTCTTGGTGTAAAGCTTCATGGCTTCAGGGTAGTGGGTCACAAGGCAGAGGGACGCAGAATCGATTCTGCGTCCCTCTGCCCGCTTTCCTGTCCGGTGTTAGAGGCGGCCAGTCCGTTCGGTCAGGTCACGCAGGCCCTGGGCCAGCTCCGGGTGCAGGGCCGCAGCACGGTAACGCCAGGTCCAGTTGTGCTCGCCGGTGGTCCCCGGCAGGTTCATGCGCGCCTCGGTGCCCAGGTTCATGATGTCCTGCAGGGGCACGACTGCCAGCTTCGCGCGGCTCTCGAAGGCCAGCCGCGTCAGCTGAGAGGCAAAGCTGTCCTCGGTCGGGTCGCTGCTGGTGTAGGTGCGGAAGTTGTGCTTCTCCTGCTCGTCGGCATTCCTCCACCAGCCCCGGGTCGTGTCGTTGTCGTGGGTGCCGGTGTACACTACTTGGTTCTCGCGCAGGTTGTGAGGCAGGAAGTCGTTGACACTGAAGTCCCCGCCGCCAAAGGCAAACTGCAGCACGGCCATGCCCGGGAAACCAAAATCATCACGCAGTTTTTCCACGTCCGGTGTAATCACGCCCAGGTCCTCGGCGATGATCGGCAACTCGCCCAGGGCTTCACGCACGGCGGCAAACATTTCGTGCCCAAGCGCGGGCACCCAGCGCCCATGCACCGCCGTCTCGGCCGGAAAGGGAATTTCCCAGTAGCCGGCAAAGCCCCGGAAGTGGTCAATGCGGATCACGTCGTACAGCTTCAGGCTGCCCTGAAACCGCTCGATCCACCACTGGAAACCGTTCTGGCGCATGGCGTCCCAGTTGTACAGCGGGTTGCCCCACAGCTGCCCGGTCTCGCTGAAGTAGTCCGGCGGCACGCCGGCGACCACGGTAGGCTGCCCCTGGTCGTCGAAGTAGAACTGCTCGCGGTTGGCCCAGGCGTCACTGCTGTCCATGGCCACGAAAATCGGAATATCCCCGATCACCTGAACACCCTTGCCGCGCGCGTACTCCCGGATGGCGGTCCACTGGCGGAAAAACAGGAACTGAACGAACCGCACGCGCTCCAGGGACTCCCCCAGGCTACTCCGCGCCGTGGCCAGGGCCTCGGGCTGACGGTCGCGCACCGCAGCCGGCCAGGCGTTCCAGGGGAGGCCTCCATAGGTGTCCTTGAGGGCCGTGAACAGGGCGTAATCATCGAGCCAGCCGGCCTCGGCCCGGGTAAACGCCTCGAAATCCGCGCGCAGGTGTCCTGCCTGCCCACCCACAAACGCCGCACAGGCGCGCTCCAGCATCTGGTTGCGCCACACGTACTGCTGGCCGAAATCCACCTTGTCGGGGTTGAAGGCCGGCAGCGCCGCGAAGTCCGCGTCACCGAGCAGACCCTCCTCGCGCAGGGTGGTCAGGTCGATCAGGTAGGGGTTGCCCGCGAAGGCACTGAAGGCCTGGTAGGGGCTGTCGCCGTAGCCGGTGGGACCCAGCGGCATCACCTGCCAGTAATGCTGTCCGGCGGCAGCCAGCCAGTCGATGAAATGCCGGGCCTGCGTTCCCAGCTCGCCAATGCCGTAAGGGCCAGGAAGGCTGGTGGGGTGCAGCAGGACGCCGCTGGAGCGTGAAATGGTCATGGGAGGGGCCTCCGGGATGAGAGCGGGCGACCGTTGACGTCACCCAGTTTTGGAAATGATTCCAGTTGGCGCCCAGGATAGTACACCAGCCCCTCATCCGCGCCGGGTCCGGCCCTTACTTGGTATTCAGGAAGTCCAGAATGGCCCGTGCCAGGGCCTGGGAGATCCGCTCGCGGTAGGCTGCCTGCGCCAGTTTGGGACCCTCCACCGGACTGCTGCCAAAACCGACTTCGACCAGAATGGCCGGAGTGGTCGGGTTGCTGATCACGTAGAAAGCGTCGGTCTGCACGCCACGGTTCACCGCACCGGTGGCGGCGATCAGGCGGGACTGGACCTTATGGGCCAGATCCCGGCTAAACGCGATCTTGGCCTGGGCCAGGATGTCCCCCAGCATGTTCTGGGCACTGGTGGACGCCTGCCGGGTCAGGACCTCCCCCACCGTGCCTCCGCCGTTTTCCAGCACCGCGAGGCTGCGGTTGCGCCCGGCGAGCGGCTGACCGAAGTAGAAGGTCTCGATGCCCTGCGCCCCGGGGCCGGCGGCATTGACGTGAATGCTGACAAAGGCACTGACCGTGCCGTTCTTGGCCAGACGCGAGCGGGCTTCGAGGTCCTGGGCCTTGTTGGCGCTCAGGTGACGGTCGGACTCGCGAGCCATCACGACGTCCACGCCATGCTTGACCAGTTCAGCGCGGGTGCGCAGGGCGATATCAAGGGTCACCTCCTCTTCCGAGGTCCAGCGGCTCTGTGCCCCGGGGTCTCTGCCGCCGTGTCCGGCGTCGAGCACCACCCGCGGACGCACGGCTGGCTGTGCGGCTGGAGGGGCGGGCGTCGTGCTGGCAGGCCGGGCCACCGCGGCCGGGGTGCGCGCGCCCGCTGCAGGCTGGGGACGCGGCGTGGCCGGCACTTTCGAGGCTGCGGCGCTGGTCGGCACATCGATCACCAGCCGGGCCTTCTGGGCTCCGCTGGCCGGCAGCACCGAGGCCCTGGCCTGACTGTGACCCTTGGCCAGCGTGACCGTCACGGTTTTCCCCGCCACCGCGTAGGCCGTGACCCCTGAAGCACTCAGTGGGCCCTGATCGGCCTTAAGCGGCACACTGAGCTGCACGGTGATGCTCTGTCCCTGCACTTTCACATTAGATGTAGAGGTGGCGGGGAGATCGAAGACCAGCCGCGTGAACCCGTCATGCGATCCGACGCGGGGCGCGGCGTGGGCGCCCGGCGCAAGCAGGGCGCCGGTCAGCAGCGTACACAGCAGCATTCGGGACACCGGAGACCGGAGACAGGACTTTGTAGACGCGTTCACTGCCCAGAAGTGTACCCTCCGCCCCTGGACCACAGGATGAAAAATTCGTCGGCTGAACCGAAGCTGACCGGAGCCCTCACGCCGCTCAGTGCACCGCCCGCTAGGGTGCAGGACATGAGCAAGCCACCCTTGTCCCGCCGCACCTCCATGCTGGCCGCCCTGACCACCCTGAGCCTCCTGGGGCTGTCTGCCGTAGGACCGGCGCAGGCCGTCAACTTTGGCGGCCTGAACATTACTCCCCGGGGTGCCCAGAACCTGAACCTGGAAACCGGCGCCACCGACCTGCCTCAGGGCGGCACCGCCACCGATGCCCGAAGTGGCATGAAGCTCACGGCCGCCCGCATGCAGATCCGCCCCGGCCAGACGCTGAGTGCCCAGGACGCGACCATCACCACCCGGCAGGGCAGTACCCTGCACGCCGCGCAGGTCGTCTATGACCTGAAGGGCGGCACGGTGGTGGCCTCGGGAGGCGCCACGTACCGAGATTCGCGCTTTGGCGGACTGGGTGCCCCTGCAATGGCCCTGTATGTCAAATCCGGCTTCGTGACTGCTGGCGGCGGCATCAAGGCCCAGAGCCCGGCCCTGACCGCTTCGGGCATGGTGTTCGATCCGTCCACCATGCAGGTCCTGCTGACCGGCCCTGCCAGTGTGACGCAGGGGTCCGTGCGGGCCAGTGCTCCGGCCGGCGGACGGCTGGTGCTGGTGTTTGCCGGCAACCGCCTGCTGCGCGCCGCCACCCCCGACAACGCTACCCTGGCGCGGTTCCGTCCTTATCTGAAGTAATACTCGTTTCCTTAGAACTCAGTAGAGCCGCCGGACAGCAGTCATCCGGCGGCTTTCTGTGTACGCCGGAATCAGGCGTTGGGCTTGAGCAGATGGTTCAGGCAGTGACCATAACTCACGCCCTGACGGGCATCCACCACCAGGTCGGCCACGCTGAATTCCTGCAGCACGCCCAGCATCGCGTCGCGCATGCGCCGGTACACGCTGGCGCGGGCGTGACATCGGTCCTCTTCCACACACGGCTCGTGCCAGTTCAGGCTGATACAAGACAGCGGCGCCACCGGTCCGTCAATGGCGCGCACGACCTCACACAGGCTGATCAGCTGGGGCTTGCGGGCCAGCGCGTATCCACCGCCGATACCTTTCTTGCTTTTCACGACGCCCTTGGCAGTCAGCGCGGCCAGAATACGTACCAGATAGGGACGGTGCACGCCGGTCGCGTCACTGATCTCCTCGCTGGAGATCCAGCTGCCTTCAGCCTGGGTGCCCAGGAACCCCAGAGCCTGAAAGGCGTAGACATCGGTCGCTGAGAGCCGCATGCGCGGCAGTCTAGCGTGCCCGGCCTGCGCCCGACGTGCTCCAGCACCCGGTCCGGTGGGACCAGGGGTCAGTCCGGATAACGCTCGCGCAGGTAGGCCACGGCCACCGGATCAAACTGTCCTCCCGGCACCCAGCGCTCTTCGAGGTTCTCGGTGCCGTACAGCGCCCAGGCAGCTGCCTCGGTGGCCTCGTCCCATTCCCCTGGCGGCAGGGCCGGCGCGTAACCCTGGCGGACCAGCAGCCCTCGCAGCCAGCGCAGTTCGGCCTCGTCTGGACGGCGAGTCGTTTCAGGACGGCCGAACAGCAGATCATGCACGTCCAGCAATCGCGCCAGCTCCGTGCAGGGATCAGGGTGGTCGTCGGCCCGCAGGTTGACCCAGTCGTCGGTCAGGCCGCCGTAGCCGCGCCCCGGGCCCGCACACAGCAGCGCCGCCGACTGCCGGCCCCGTCGGTCCCCACCTGCCTGATCCCCGGCCTGAAGGGCAGCAAACAGGCGGCGCGGCAGTGGGGTTCCGGCCGCTTCCAGCCAGGCACGGTGGATGGCCTGCACCACCTCGGGGCCGGTCAGGATATTGCCCTGGATCGCCACATCCGGCTCGGCTATGCCGCCGGCCCAGGCGTGGCAGCCCTGACCTGTGAAAGTTGCGCTGCGGCCGTCGGCCCCCACCAGTCCGAACTGCCGCTGCACGATGCCGGCGTCCTCGGCCTGAAAGCGGGCGCTGACTTCCTGAGGCGCGAGCCCGCCGGACAGCAGCGCCAGCCCGTCCGGACCGAAGTTGGGATTCACGTAGCTCTGGGTGGCGACGGCGCCCACCCCGCCACGGACAAACGGGACCAGCGCCCCCACCGCCAGAAACTTGCTGGCCACCGCCACGCCCAGGTCACCGGTCTGCGGATCACGCCCCACAATGGAGAAGGTCATACCCGGAGGGTACGGCATAAGGTGCACCGAAAGCAGCGCCGGGCAGGGGCGTTTTCATGGCTGGTGTCCTGTTACTCCGGCCAGGGCGTGCTCCGGAAGCTGCGTTCTCCTCACATCTGGCCAGCAGGCGGGAGCTGCCGTCTCAGCGGATTCCAGCGCCCGAGGAGCGGCGCGCGCCGTGTTAGCCTCGCTGGGATGACCTTCGCGCACGCCGTCACGGACCGCACCCGCCGCCTCCAGACCCGTCTGTGCGTGGGGCTCGATCCCCGCCTGGACGCCTACCGCGACGCAGCCCATCTGCGCGAACATACCCTGGATATGCTGGAGGCGACCGCGCCCTATGCCGCCTGTGTCAAGCCACAGCTGGCCTTTTACGAGGCCATGGGCCTGAGCGGCATGAAGCTGCTTGAGGAGGTCTGCGCCGCGGCGCGCACGCTGGGCCTGCCGGTGCTGCTGGACGGCAAACGTGGAGACATCGGCAGCACGGCACAGGCTTATGCCCAGGGCTGGCTGAGCGGGCCGCATGCCGGTTCGGCGCTGACGGTCAATCCCTTTCTGGGCTTTGAGACCTTGACGCCCTTCGTGGACACGGCCCTTGCCAATGGAGGCGCCGTGTTCATCCTGGTCAAGACCAGCAATCCCGGGCAGACCGACCTGCAGGGCAGCGGCGTCAGCGAGCGGGTGGCCGACGAGGTCAGGCGGCTGAACGCCGGGGAACCTGAAGGCGAATATGCCAGTGTGGGTGCGGTCGTGGGCGCCACCCATCCGGAGGATCTGGCTGCCTTCCGCGCCCTGATGCCGCGCGCCCTGCTGCTGTTGCCCGGGCTGGGAGCTCAGGGAGCCCGCGCTTCAGACCTCAGCGGCGCCTTTCATGCCGGCGGTACCGGTGCCCTGGCCAGTGCGAGTCGCGGCGTGCAATACGCCCAGGGACTGGACGTGCAGGCCAGCGTCACTGCCGCACGAGGCTTCCGGGATGAACTGAATACCGCGCTGACCACTTAAAAACCGCGTGTTTCCGGGCACATTCAGATCGCCGTGAAGTCTTTCACACTTAATGACCGGCCCGTCAGGTCCGTGCCAGAGTCGGCCGGGTACAGTGCCTCATGAACAAAGAAAGCCGTGCACGCGCCCTGGGCGCCCTGGTTCTATTTCCGCTTCTGCTCGGCTCTGCTGGAGCAGCAACCATCAAGGTGGCCTCGGTCAGCCCGCTGTCGGGCAGCCTCGCGCCTATCGGGACCGAAGTGCGCCGCGGCGCAGAGCTCGCCGTTCAGGAGCAGGTCCGTGCGTTCAAGGCGCTTGGGCACGATCTGGTGTTCATGCCTATGGACGATCAGGCCAATGCCGCCCAGGGCACCCAGATCGGCAAGACCCTGGTGGCAGACCGCGCCGTACTGGGTGTCGTAGGCGCCCTGAACTCGAGCGTGACCAACACTCTGGCGGCCGCGACCGCTGCGGCCAACCTTGCCGTGATCTCTCCGGCCAGCACCAACGATCTGCTGACCAGCAACAAGTGGAAGAACTTCAGCCGGGTGGTCGCGCCTGACAGCGCCCAGGCCGTCGCTGCCGCCCAGTATCTCCAGAGTGAGGTCGGTGCCAAGACAGTGTTTGTGGTGTCCGACAACACCGCCTACGGCAACGGTCTGTCCAAGGTGCTGCAGACCAACCTCAAGCGCCAGAACATCGGGCTGGCCGGCTACGTGGGCGCCTCCAGCGACGAGCAGATCGCCGGAGCCGTCAAGCGCATCAAGACCCTCAACCCCGACGTGGTCTACTTCGGTGGCACCGACGACGTGGGTTCCAAACTGCTCAAGGCTGTCCGCGCGGCCGGCATCAAGGCCCTGTTCATGGGCGGCGACGGTCTGGATTCTCCCAGCTTCATTCAGCGCAGCGGAATCGACGCTGCCGGCGTGGTCTTCAGCACCGGCTTCGGCCCTGTAACTGTGTTTTCCGGCGCTCCGGCCTTTACCCAGAGGTACCAGGCTGCCTACAAGTCCAAACCCAACGGTGTGTCGGTCTATGCCTACGACGCCATGAACGTCATGCTTGAAGCCATCAAGAGCTCTCTGCGTCCCGGCGCAGCCCTGCCCAGCCGCGCTCAGGTGACCACGGCCGTGCGCCGCCAGAACTTCCCGGCCTGCTTCGACGGCGCCGCCGGCAAGTGCAGCATCGTGTCCGGCGCAATGGGCTTCGACAACACCGGCGAGCGTCAGCGTTCACGCGTATTCATCATGAAACTCGACAACGTGCTGCAGGGTCAGGTGGCCAAGGTCCAGACGGTCACCGCCGAAAGCCTCAAGTAACTTCTCCCATCCACTGAAGAAGCGCTCCTGTTCCCGGAGCGCTTCTTCTACTGATCTTCATGGCCAAGAGCCTATGGCGGGGTACGTAGGCCCATCCATCGGGGATGGGACGGCTCGTGTGTCTGCGGCCCCAGCGTAAGTGTCCAGCCATGGCCAGCTGCGGCCTGAGGCATTTCCGACGAACGGCGACCACGCTCCGGCTAGACTCAGACGTGCTTCCCGTACGTGCCGTGATTCTTGACCTGGATGACACCCTGTTCGATGACACGGCCTGCACCCATGCGGGCCTCGCGGCGCTGGCTGCCGAGCATGACATCCGGCACTGGACCCCCGAGTGCCTGTTTGCCCGGCATGCCGAACATATCCGCGCCATAGACCCCCTGCTGTTCCGTGGCGAGGTGGACGCCCACGGCGCCCGTGTCCTTCGCATGACCCGTCTGCTGACGGACCTGGAGGTGCCGAACCCCGACGGCGAGACGGCCACGCGAACTTACCGCTCCGCTTACCGGGCGGCCTGGGCCCTGCTGGAGGGTGCTGTGGACCTGCTGCACGAACTCCAGGCCCGGGGCCTACGCACGGCGGTCCTGACCAACTACGTGCGACAGGTCCAACTGGAAAAGCTGACCCACTTCGGGCTGGACAAGCTGGTGGACGTCACCCTGTGTATTGAAGACGTCCCGGCGCCCAAGCCGGATATCCGCGCTTATCACGCAGCCTGCACCGCCCTGGGCGTTGTCCCGGCCGAGACAGTCATGGTCGGCGACTCCTGGGAAAACGACGTGGAAGGTGCGCGCCGGGCTGGACTGCGCGCGGTGTGGATTAACCGGCAGGGCCGGCCCGCGCCGTGCCCAGCGGTCACTCAGGTCAGCGCTCTGGCGAACGTCACCAGTCTGCTGGGCTGAGCAGGACTCAGAGCCGCAGAGGCCGGAGCAGCGAGTGTATCAGCCGGTTTCCCACAGTGACGCTCCTCCGCCGGCGCAGCTTCTCCTCACTGCCTGCCTGAGGGACAGGAGCGTCATTCAGGTACGTATTGTTCTGAAGAGGCATGTTACCGGGCCCAGCCTGCCCGGTTCCGTTCCCTGATCAGAGCTTCCGGAGACTGCCGTAAAGGTCCGGGAAGGTGCGCCCACAGGCGAACCCCTTGGTGCGCCTAACCCGCCAATTTGGGCTGTGCGCCTGTAAAGGGATGTGCTGGCTCGGCAGGGCGTCCGAACAAAGCTGAACCGCGCCGTACTCCTGCGTTCGGCGCGGTTCAGACGCGAGTTCCGGACCCCGACGGGCCCAGATTGCTCAGGCAGTAGCGGTGGCGCGCTCCTCGGCGCCCTCACCAGCCAGATGCAGCCAGGTGGTCAGCACCGAGTCGGGGTTGAGGCTCACCGAGTCGATGCCCTGCTCCATCAGCCACTGGGCGAGCGCGGGGTGGTCGCTGGGTCCCTGACCGCAGATGCCCACGTACTTGCCTGCACGTTTGGCAGCCGCAATGGCCTGGGCCATCAGGGCCAGCACCGCCTCGTTCTGCTCGTCGAACAGATCGGCGACCAGCCCGGAGTCGCGGTCCAGTGCCAGGGTCAGCTGCGTCAGGTCGTTGCTGCCGATGGAAAAGCCGTCGAAGTGCTCCAAGAACTGGTCAGCCAGGATGGCGTTGCTGGGAATTTCGCACATCATGATGATCTGCAGCCCGTTCTCGCCGCGTTTCAGGCCGTTGCGGGCCAGGATCTCGATGATCTGGGCCGCCTCGGCGACCGTGCGCACGAAGGGGATCATCACCTGCACGTTGGTCAGGCCCATCTCGTCGCGCACGGACTTGATGGCCTCGCATTCCAGTGCGAACGCGGCCGCGAAATCGGCACTCCGGTAGCGGCTGGCCCCCCGGAAACCGATCATGGGGTTTTCTTCCATGGGTTCGTAAGCCGGTCCGCCGATCAGGTGAGCGTATTCGTTGCTTTTGAAGTCGCTCAGGCGCACGATGACAGGCTTGGGCGCGAAGGCGGCCGCAATGCTGGCCACGCCTTCGGCCAGCTTCTCGCGGAAGAAGTCGCGGGGGGAGGCATAACCGGCCGTCTTCTGCCGTATCTGCTCCCTCACGTCGTCAGGCACGTTGGGATAGTCCAGCAGGGCGCGGGGATGAATCCCGATCACGTTCGAGATCACGAACTCCACGCGCGCCAGACCCACGCCCTCATTGGGCAGTGCGGCGAAGGAAAAGGCCCGGTCGGGCGAGGCCACGTTCATCATGATCTTCATGCCGACCTCGGGCATGGCGTCAAGTTCCACGCGGTTGACGTGGAAGTCCAGGCGGCCCGCATACACGTAGCCGGTGTCGCCCTCCGCGCAGCTCACCGTGACCTCCTGCCCGCTTCTGAGTTCACGGGTGGCGCTGCCCGACCCCACCACAGCCGGAATACCCAGTTCCCGCGCGATGATCGCGGCGTGGCAGGTGCGGCCCCCGCGGTTGGTCACAATCGCGCTGGCGCGTTTCATGACCGGTTCCCAGTCAGGGTCGGTCATGTCAGCCACCAGAATGTCACCGTCCTGCACGCTGTCCATCTGGGAGATGTCGGTGACGACCCGCACCACGCCGGCCCCGATGCGGCTGCCCACGGCGCGGCCTTCAATCAGCACCTCACCCTGTCCGGTCAGCTCGAAGCGTTCCAGGGTACGCCCGGCGCGGCTCTGCACGGTCTCCGGCCGGGCCTGCAGGATGTAGATCTGACCGTCGCGGCCATCCTTACCCCATTCGATGTCCATCGGGCGGCCGTAGTGGTTTTCGATGGTGACGCACTGGCGGGCCAGTTCGGTCAGGTCCTCGTCGGTCAGGGAAAAGGCCGCCCGCTCGGCTTCCTCGACGTCCACCGTCTGCACGCCCTGTCCCTCGGCGTAGATCATCTTCTTCTGCTTGCTGCCCAGGGTGCGGCGCAGCACGGCCCGGTGGCCAGCCTGCAGCGCCGGCTTGTACACGAAGAACTCGTCGGGGTTCACCGCGCCCTGCACGACCATTTCACCCAGACCGTAGGCCGAGGTCACGAACACCGCGTCCCGGAAGCCACTTTCGGTGTCCAGGGTAAAGGCCACGCCCGAGACACCCAGGTCGGTGCGGACCATGCGCTGCACGCCAGCCGACAGCGCCACGTCAGCGTGCGCAAAGCCGTGATGCACGCGGTAGGAAATGGCGCGGTCGTTGTACAGGCTGGCAAACACCAGCCGCACATGGTGCAGCACCTGCTCGACGCCGCGCACGTTCAGGAAGGTTTCCTGCTGCCCGGCAAAACTCGCCTCAGGCAGGTCCTCGGCTGTGGCACTCGAACGCACCGCCACGTCCGGCTCGACTCCGCCCGCGCTCAGGCCCGCGTAGCCTTCACGGATGGCCTGCTCCAGCGCAGCCGGCAGGGTGGCCTGTTCCACCCAGCCGCGGATCTCGCGACCAGCCGCGACCAGAGCATTGACGTCACTCACGTCCAGCGCAGACAGCCGGGCGTTGATCTTTTCCTCGATCTGGTTTTCCTGCAAGAACAGACGGAAGGCGTCGGCGGTGGTTGCAAAGCCCCCTGGAACGCGCACGCCGGCATTTGCCAGGCCCTGGATCATTTCCCCGATGCTGGCGTTCTTGCCGCCAACAATTTCCACGTCGGTCATCCTTAGTGTTTCAAACGGGCGAATCATGTCCATGTGTTTTCTCCGTAGTCATGGGATTTCCCTCTGTACTGGCCAGGGGGGTTAGTGTGTTCAGGCCCGCGTAGTCTACCCGACAATCCCACTCACCCGACTTAAGCCGCTCTGAACATGTCACCCTGAAGCATGACCGTACCGGCCGCCCGCACCGTCCTGATCGTGTCCGACCACACCGGCCTGACCGCCGAGAACATCGCCCGGGCCCTGCTGGCCCACTTCCCTGGTCACCCGCTGCGGTACGTGCGCCGTCCATTCACGGCGGACGTCCAGGCCGCGCGCGACGTGGCTGCGGAGGTACGTGACCTGGCCGAGCGCGGCGAGCGGCCGCTGGTGTTCACGACCATCACGCGCCCCGAGGTGCTGCAGGAACTGCAAAGTGCCTCGGCCCAGGTCTTTGACCTGCTGACCCCGGGTCTAGACGTACTGGAGCAGGAATTCAGGCAGCCGGCCGCGCGGCATATCGGTGGGCATCACGACATGCACGACCCCGGCGAATATCTGGGCCGCATGGAGGCACTGGACTTCGCGCTGGCCACCGACGACGGCATCGGGGAGCGCCAGTACGACCTCTCGGACGTGATTCTGGTGGGCGTCTCGCGGGCGGGAAAGACACCTACCAGCCTGTTTCTGGCCCTCCAGCACGGCGTGCGTGCCAGCAATTACCCGCTGGCTGAGGATGATTTCGAGCGTGAGGGCCTGCCCGCGCCGCTGGCCAGACACCGGGGCAAACTGCACGGTCTCACCATCGACCCCCGGCGGCTGCACGCCATCCGCACGCAGCGCAAGCCTGGCAGCCACTACGCCAGCCTGGAACAGTGTGAGTTCGAGGTCCGGCGTGCCGAGCGCCTCTTTCAGCGCCACGGCCTGCCGGTCCGCGACACGACCAGTGCCAGCGTCGAGGAGATTGCCGCGGGCATTCTGAACTCGCTGCGGCGGGGCTGAGCGCCAGGGGTCAGCGCCGCGCGCGGTAGCGGCGGATCAGCGCATTGGTGCTGCTGTCGTGGCTCAGCTCGGGCTCGTCGGTGCCCAGTTCCTTCACGATTCTCCCGGCCAGCACCTTGCCGAGTTCCACGCCCCACTGGTCAAAGGAATTCACGTCCCAGATCACGCCCTGCACAAAGACCTTGTGCTCGTACAGTGCAGTCAATGCCCCCAGCGTGCGGGGCGTCAGCCGGTCGGCCAGCAGGGTGCTGGTGGGGCGGTTCCCCTCGAAGACGCGGTGTGGGGCCAGCCCGGCGTCCACACCCTCGGTCAGCACTTCATCCAGGGTCTTGCCGAAGGCCAGGGCCTCGGTCTGCGCGAACACGTTGGCCATCAGCAGGTCGTGATGGGGCGCGCCCCCGGGGAGGGGCAGAGGATTGAGCGTCTGGGCAAAGGCGATGAAATCGCAGGGAATCAGCTTGGTGCCCTGGTGGATCAGCTGGTAGAAGGCATGCTGACCGTTCGTGCCCGGCTGGCCCCAGACCACCGGGCCGGTCTGGTAGGCGACCTCCTGACCGCCTAGGGTCACGTGCTTGCCATTGCTTTCCATGTCCAGCTGCTGCAGGTAGGCCGGGAAGTAGGCCAGGTACTGATCGTAGGGCAGCACCGCCAGAGTCTCCGCCCCAAAGAAGTTGTTGTACCAGACACCCAGCAGACCCATCAGCACCGGCAGATTGGCTTCCAGCGGCGCAGTGCGGAAGTGTTCGTCCATGTCGTGAAAGCCCGAGAGCAGTTCCTGGAAGCCGTCCGGGCCGATGGCCAGCATCAAGCTCAGGCCGATGGCGCTGTCCATCGAGTAGCGGCCGCCCACCCAGTCCCAGAAACCGAACATGTTGGCGGTGTCGATGCCGAATTTTTGCACGGCCTCAGCGTTGGTGGACACCGCCACGAAGTGCCGCGCCACCGCCGCCTCGTCGCCCAGTGTTGAGAGCAGCCATGCCCGGGCGCTCTGCGCGTTGGCCATGGTTTCCTGGGTCGTGAAGGTCTTGCTGGACACGATAAACAGCGTCTCTTCCGCCTCCAGGTCGCGGGTCTTCTCGACCAGATCCGTGCCGTCCACGTTGGACACGAAGCGCACGGTCAGGTCGCGCTGCGCATAGTATTTGAGCGCCTCGTAGGCCATCACCGGACCCAGGTCACTGCCGCCAATGCCGATGTTCACGATGGCGCGGATAGGTCTACCCGTGTGCCCGAGCCAGCCGCCACTGCGCACCTGCCGGGCGAACGCGCTCATACGGTCCAGAACCTCATGCACATCGGGCACCACGTTGCGGCCGTCGACCAGCACCTCCGTGCCACGTGGCATGCGCAGGGCCGTGTGCAGCACCGCACGTCCCTCGGTGACGTTGATCTTTTCGCCGCCGAACATCGCGTCTCGCCTCTCCGGCAGGCCCCGGGCACGTGCCAGGGCCAGCAGCAGTTCCAGCGTTTCACCAGTTACGCGGTGCTTGCTGTAGTCCAGGTAGAGGCCGGCCCCTTCGGCAGTCAGACGCTCACCACGCTGGGGATCGGCAGCGAAGAGGTCGCGCAGATGCGTGCTTTTCACGGTCTCGAAATGGGCTTGCAGGGCCTGCCAGGCCGGGGTCTCGGTCAGTGCGGCGCTCATGTGCCGAGAATAGTGTCCGCTTCTACCATCACGCTGCAGCATGTGTAAAACGCCAAGCGGAGTGCGGGTCCAGGCCTCCGGTTTTTCAGCGTGCGCCCTGCAAAGCCTTCTCACTTCTCAGCTGGCAGGCGCACATAGCGCAGCAGTGGGGCTCCCGCCCTTCCCATTCGTGCCGCGGCGCGCTTGAATACGTGAACCTCTTCAGCATTTCTTCAAAATCACCGCCCCCAGGAGCTCCCATGACCAAAGTTCAAGACCTGCAAGACCACGATGTCGTGATCGTTTCCGCTGTCCGCTCCCCGATTGGTGCCATTCGGGGTGGGCTCTCGGGCGTGCGCCCGGATGATCTGGCTGGCACGGTGATTCGCGAAGCTGTCAACCGCGCCGGTGTCCCCGAGGACGGGATCGAGGAAGTCATCTTCGGCTGCGCCAACCAGGCCGGCGAGGACAACCGCAACGTGGCCCGCATGGCCGCCGTGCTCGCGGGCCTGCCCGAAAGCGTGGCCGGCGTCACCGTCAACCGGCTGTGCGCCAGTGGCCTGAACGCGGTGAACATGGCCGCGCGCGCCATCCGGACCGGCGAAGGGGACATCTACGTGGCAGGTGGCGTGGAGAGCATGACCCGCGCGCCCCTCTCGATGCCCAAAGGCGGCCAGCCCTTCGCCAATGGCAATGTCACGGTCTACGACACCACGCTGGGGTGGCGGTATCCCAACCCCGCCATGGAGGCCAGATTCCCGCTGGAAGCCATGGGCGAGACGGCTGAGAACATCGTCGAGCGCAGCCGTGACGGGGCCTATTCTGGCGGAGAGATCAGCCGCGCCGACCAGGATGCCTTCGCGCTGGAGTCGCAGCGCCGCGCCGTGGACGCCCTGAACCGCGGGGCATTCAAAAGCGAGATCGTCCCGATTGAGGTCAAGGGCAAAAAGGGCACCACGCTGTTTGACACCGACGAGCATCCCCGCTACAAGCGCGACGGCGACACCTTCACGCTGGCCACCGACGAGGCGACGCTGACCGGCCTGAAACCTGCCTTCCGCAAGGGTGGCAGTGTCACGGCCGGCAATGCCAGCGGACTGAATGACGGCGCCGCCGCCCTGGTACTGATGAGTGCGGGGAAAGCCCGCGAACTGGGGGTCAGGCCGCTGGCCCGCTGGGTGGGTTCGGCGGCGGCAGGGGTCGAGGCCCGGGTCATGGGCCTGGGGCCCATTCCAGCCACCCGCAAGGTGCTCGAACGCACGGGGCTGAAGATCGAGGACCTCGACCTGATCGAACTGAACGAGGCCTTTGCTGCCCAGGCTCTGGCCTGTATCCGCGAACTGGGCCTGGACCAGACGAAGGTAAACGTCAACGGCGGCGCCATCGCCCTGGGCCACCCGCTGGGCATGAGCGGCGCGCGGCTGGTCACCACCCTGGTCCACGAGCTTGAGCGCCGTGGAGGCCGCTATGGTCTGGCCACGCTGTGCGTCGGCGTCGGACAGGGCGAGGCTGCCATCATCGAGCGGGTCGAGGCATGAGAGGAATCGGGCTGGGCACTGCCCCTCGCACTCCTATGCAGCCCACCGGATGGGTGCAGCTATGAAGCTGCTGCCCGTCCTGGGCGTGGAAGAGGCCGCGCGGCTGGTGAAAGACGGCCAGACACTGCTGGTCGGCGGCTTCGGCATGACCGGCAACCCGGTGCATCTGACCCACGCGCTGGCTGAACTGGGCACGCGGGGCCTGACCTACGTGGCCAACAACGTGGGCGAACCTGGCATGGGCGGCGGGCGACTGCTGCGGAATGGACAGATCCGCAAAGCGGTGGGCAGTTTCTTTACCAGCAACCCCGAGGCCGTGGCTGCCTATCAGGCCGGCACCATGGAAGTCCAGCTGATCCCGCAAGGCACCCTGGCTGAGGCGATCCGGGCCGGGGGCGCCGGCATCGGCGCCTTTTACACCCCGACCGCAGCCGGCACGGTCGTGGCGGGTGACGCTGACGTGCGGACCCTGAATGGTCAGGAGATGATCTTCGTGCCGGCCATCCGGGGTGACGTGGCGTTTATTCGTGCGTGGCGGGCTGACCGGGCTGGAAATCTGCAGTACCGGCTGACCGAGCAGAACTTCAACCGGGCCATGGCCACCGCCGCTGACCTGGTGATCGTGGAGGCCGAGGAAATCGTCGAGGTGGGGCAGATTCCACCGGATCAGGTGCACACGCCCGGCCTGTACGTGGACTATCTGGTGCAGGCCACCCTGACCGAGGCGGACCTGGGGTCCAGCGCCAGTGTCAAAGGCAGCAGCCGCCGGGTGGACGACGCGCGCATGCACATGGCGCGCCGCGCCCTGCAGGAACTATGCCCCGGAAACGTGGTGAACCTGGGCATCGGCATTCCCACGCTGGTGGCGGACCTGATCACACCGGAACACGGCGTTAACCTGCACACCGAAAACGGCATGCTGGGTGTGGGCCCGGCCCCCGACGACGGCGGCGCGATGCACTACCCGGTGAACGCCGGTAAGGTGCCGGTCACCGCGCTGCCCGGTGCCAGTTACTTCGACAGTGCCGACAGTTTCGGCATGATCCGCGGCGGGCATGTGGACGTGGCCGTGATCGGCGGCCTGCAGGTGGACGGTCAGGGCAATCTGGCCAACTGGGCGGTCCCGGGCAAGCCCCTGCTGGGCGTAGGCGGCGCCATGGATCTGGCCAGTGGCGCCCGGAAGCTCATTGTCACGATGACCCATACCGACCCGGACGGCACCCCCAAGATCGTGCCGGAGTGCACCCTGCCGCTGACCGCCCGCGGCGCCGTGGACATGGTGATTACCGACAAGGCCGTGTTCGAATTTCTGGACGGACAGCTGACCCTCACCGGGCTGATGCCTGGAGCGACCCTGGACGAGGTACGTGCCGGTACCGGCGCATCATTTACTGAACGGCTCACCCCGCAAAGTCAGATCGTGGGGGTCTGAAGCCGGATCGGCATCACAGAAGCCAGAGCGGGAGTGCGCCGGCAGGAAGCTTCAACACCGCGATGTTAACCAGACCGTCTGGACATGCCTGGAGAATTCTTCTCTGGACAGAAGTCTGAACGTGGAGCAGGACAGTCCCTTCAGAGTTTCAGGGACTGTCCTGCTCCACGTCATCAGCGGTCAGGTTCACGCAGCGTCAGCTGATGGCCCGGAGCCAGGGCGCCGTGCAGCAGCAGGCTGAAACGGTCCTGCCAGTCGCGCAGAACCTCACGCTGGTCCCGGTGACCGCCGTGCAGCAGGGCCAGCAGACAGGCGTCCACCAGCAGGGCGCTGAGCATGGTCGTGTCGACGTCCGGACGCAGGTGGCCCTGATGACGCATGGCAATCAGCACGGGCTCGACCAGGGCAGCCAGAGTGACGGCTGTTTTCAGCCCGGCCTGGGGATCAGGTTCGTCAGCGGGCAGGCGCGCACCCAGGACCGCCTGCCCCACCGCGCCGACCAGATGCTGATAGCGCACGCCCAGGTCGGCCATGCGAACGGTCATGCTTTCCCACACCTGCTGGGGGTTGGCCCCGGCATTCAGACGCTGCAGGGCGTCCTCGCGGCTGGCCTGCACAGCCTTTTCGAAGTGCGCCAGCAGCATGTGAATTTTGCTGGGAAAGTACCGGTACAGGTTGGTCCGGCTCACATACGCTGCGCGGGCAATGTCCTGTGCGCTGGTGCCTTCCAGACCGCTGCGGGCAAACAGTTCAAAGGCCGCGCGGGCTATGCGGTCGCGCCGGTCCTTGTCCTGTTCCTCGCGGTCAACTTTCATTTCAGTGCTTAGCGTAGCGTGTCATCAGTGTGCCGCGCGGTAAGCAGGTCACCACTTTCGCGCCGGAGCCCACCCGCTGAAGCTATTGTTCCGCCCCTTACCATAGCGCCGCACGTGAGTGTGTGCTGTGAGCTTCTCTCGTGACACGTCCATGACCAGAAGCCTAGAGTGAGGTCCCGGAACCAAACCCAACTTCCGGGAGTTTCCTAGAGAGGTGAAAGCCGTGCGGATTTATAAGCTGTCAGGCCGGAACGTCGAAGTGAGCGACGCCATGCGCGATTACGTTCAAGAGAAGCTCACGCGGCTGGACCGCTACAACGACCAGATCACCGACGCGCGCGTGACCCTGACCGTACGCGATGTGCGCGATGCAGGAAGGCGCAACCGGGTCGAGGTTCAGCTGAATGTCCCCAACGGCATCATCCGTGCCGAGGAACACCACTCGGACATGTATGCCGCGATTGATAAAGCCAGTGACGTGCTCGAAAGGCAGCTGCGCAAGTTCAAGACCAAGTATATGAAGCAGCGCCACGAGGCCGCCCCCCAGCCGGGCCCTGGTCCCGCCGAGGCCGATGTCAACGCCGGGCTCGACGATGTCAGCGAATTTGCGCCCGAAATCGTGCGGCAGAAACGCTTCGACATGCGCCCCATGAGCCCCGAGGACGCCGTAACGCAGATGGAAGCGCTGGGCCATGACTTCTACGTGTTCATGAATATGGGTTCGAATGCCTGCGGCGTCGTCTACCGCCGCAAGGACGGCCATTACGGCCTGATCGAACCTTCGGCCTGAGGCCTCATACCCCGGCCGACAGAAATGGACCGCTGACTGCCGGGACCTGGTGACAGCAGGGGCACTTCCATACCCCTGCTGGTCATACATCTGGCTTTTCCAAATGCAGGGTGCATCTGGCAATTGGCTGGAATCTGCTACGCTGCGGCGTTGTGATCGCGTACGTGATCAATCCCGGAACCAGTGGCATCAAGCTCGCCTGCGCGACGCTTGAGCCCAGTGACAACCCTGCCCTGCCCGGCAAGCTCAGGGTTCAGCTGGACCGAACCGAGCTGCCACTGGCGCAGCCTCCCTGTGTGGCTGACCTGCCGAAGCTTTCGCAGGCAATTGCCGAGATCACGGCAGGCTGGCCGGTGCCCCACGCCATTGTGGGGCGCGGCGGCATGATCGGACGGGTAGGGGCCGGAACCTACCGGGTCACTCCGGAACTGGCGCAGTACGCCGTTCAGGGTCAGGGTGGCGCGTCGGTCATGAACCTGGGCGGCCCGCTGGCCCTGGCCCTTGCGGAAACTCGCGGTGTCCCGGCGTTTATCGTTGATCCCCAGAGCCTGGATGAGCTGCTGCCCGAAGCCCGTGAAACCGGCGTGATGGGGGTTCGCCGCCACGCCGAATTCCACGCCCTGAACGCCCGGGTCACCGCACGGCGCGCCGCCCATGAGGTCGGCAAGCGGCTGCGCGAGGCGCGCGTGGTGGTGGCCCATCTGGGCGCCACGACCAGCGTCACCGCCTTTGATCAGGGCCGCGCGGTGGACTCGACCGGGACAGGCTCGGACGGAGGTCCGCTGGGTGCTATGCAAAGCGGCCCGCTCCCGACCCGTGCCCTGCTGGACCTACTGTATGAAGTCGGCCAGGAGCGGACGCTGCATCTGCTTTCAGGAGAAGGAGGCTTCCTGGCCCTGACCGGCAGTGCCAACCTCAAGGATCTGGAAATGCGCGAGGTCGAAGACCCTCAGGTGCAGGCTGCCGCCGCTGCCTTTGTCCACCAGGCCTGCAAGGCCATCGGGGAGCAGACGGGGGCGCTGTCAGGACGACCTGATGCGATCGTCATTACCGGCGGCATTGCCCGGTGGGACGCCCTGATGGACCGGATCGAGCGCCGGATTGCCTGGATAGCCCCAGTGCTGATCATTCCCGGCGAACTGGAACTTGAGGCCCTGGCCGAAGGGGCGGGGCGCGTGCTACTGGGCCTTGAATCTGCCCGCGAGTGGACACCGCCGTCGGCCCCACGACCGCTCACCGGGGCGTAGCAATGGCGCGCCGCCGCCCCAGTGCCCGTGCGCCTGAGCCGCTGCGGGCCACCAGCATGTGGCGGGTAGATCAGGTGTTTCTGACCCGCCGTGGGGTGCGTGTCGAAGTGACCTGCTCGATGGTCAACGACCAGGGCGGACTGCGCAATCTAGCGGTCACCGCGCCCACGAACGATCCAGTGCAGGCGGTGCGTCACGCAGCGCGCTTTATCGCCGGGCGCGGCAACGTGAGCAGCGCCCGGCAGGCCCGGGTGCGCTGGGCACGCGAACAGACCACCACCCTGCAGGATGAACTGGTCCGCGATCACCAGCTGGAAGACGAATTTCTGGATGAGTTCGAAGAAACGCTCAGCGCCGTGCGCGACCAGCAGCGCTGAGGCTCGGCTCCCGCTGAAGCAGAACTGTAAACGTCATGCACTCTCCCAGAGACGCCTCCGGGCGGTAGACGCCGGCCTGTGGATCATAGTCGCCACCAGGCCAGACATCGGTCAGGACGAGACCCGTTCCCGAGAGCAGCAGTTGCAGATCAGCCGGGCTATAGCAGCGCAGCGACTGGGTCAGGGCCTCTTCCCCATGTGGCATGTAGGTATCGGTCATGCGGCAGCCCTGCGCGTCAAAGCCGTACACCTGGGTGTAACCGGGGTGCTGGCGGGCAAAGCCGGCGTGGTATGCCCAGTACCACGGCGTATAGATGTCGATAAACGCCGTGGCCCCTGGCCGCAGCCAGCCGGCGACCCGGGAGAGCAACCGGCGCTGATCATCGTCACTGCCAATCCCGAATCCGTCCCAGTAGCACACAGACTCAAAGGTGCCAGGAAAGTCGACCGTGTAGAAATCACCCGTCACGACCTGCACGGAGACACTGTTGCGCGCCGCCAGCGACCGGGTGTACTCCCCTGCCCCGGCCCACAGGTCTAGCGCGGTGACCTGATGGCCCTGCCGCGCGGCGCTGACCGCAAACTGTCCGCCGCCTGCTCCCAGCTCCAGCAGCGTGCCCACGTGTTTCAGATGATGCGTGATCCGCGCGGCCAGCGCGGCGTGATGAGGATGGATTTCCTGGAGGTGGCAACCCGTGAGGCGGTCCTGCAGGGCGTAAAAGGTGTGACTCCAGTGTTGTGTCATGTAGGCCTCCAGTGGCCAGAAGAACGTTGCCCACCGTGTGGGCCTTAACGTGGACTGGAGGGTTAGCGCAAACGCATGAGGCAGGTGACTCCTGGGAAAGTGTGCGCAGCGTACCGGTCCATGGCGGTCTCAGACATCGGCCAGCTGGCCTACGAGCCGGACGGCAACACACGCTGCACGGTCGGCTCTGCCCGGCCCTGGTACACTCCCCGGCGGATGAAGGACCCAGCGACACAGACAGGCACGTTCATTCTGGGCATCGACACCTCGTGTGACGACACCGGGGTGGGCGTGGTAGAGCTCGCAGCAAATGGGCAGGTTCACGTCCGGGCCAACCGGGTGTGGTCCCAGACGGTGCACGCCCAGTACGGCGGCGTGATGCCCGAACTCGCCAGCCGCGAGCACGTCGAACGCATCGACAGCGTTATGGGCCAGGCGCTCGCGGAGGCGGGCCTGAATGTCACGGACCTGGGCGCCGTGGCCGCCACTTCCGGACCCGGGCTGGTCGGCGCGCTGCTGGTCGGGCTGATGTACGGCAAGGGTGTGGCTCAGGCGCTGGACGTGCCGTTCTACGCTGCCCACCACCTAGAGGGCCACATCTTCGCGGCGGCCACGGAAGCCGAGTTGCGCGCGCCCTACCTGGCCCTGGTGGTCTCGGGCGGGCACACCCACCTCTTCGATGTCCCCCAGGACGGCGAGTACGTTCTGGTAGGTGCCACCCGGGACGACGCCGCGGGCGAGGCCTTTGACAAGATCGCGCGCCTTGCCGGGCTGGGCTACCCGGGCGGCCCGGCCATCAGCGAGGCGGCGTTGCTGGGCAACCCCGACGCGGTTGCGTTCAAGGAACCCCTCCAGGGCCAGAAGGGTTTTGACTTCAGCTTCAGCGGCCTGAAGACAGCGGCGCTGCTGGCCCACAAGGCCGGGGCCCGGCCTGAGGACCTTGCCGCCGGCTTCGAGCGGGCGGCGGTGCGGACGCTGGTCAGGACCACGGTGCGGGCGGCGCAGGCCTGCGGACGGCAGACCGTGGTCGTTTCGGGCGGGGTCGCCGCCAACCGGGCGCTGCGTGAGGCGTTCGCGCAGACCGGGCTCCGTGTGGTGTTTCCTGGCAAGGGACTGAACACCGACAATGGGGCCATGATCGCGCTGGCCGGGGCAGCTGCCATCGCTGCCGGGCGACCCCCAGGCACGTTGGGCGAGAGCGCCACGGCGTACGCCCCGCTTGCCACCCCTCCGGCCCCACCCTGAGCCATCCAGACTCAACTCTTTTTCGTGCGTCTCACTGAAATCGGGTGGGTGTCTTCAGACTCGCGGCGTATACTTGAGCCTATATGTTTCGTGTTCTGAACAAAGTCTTTGACAACAACCAGCGTGACGTGCAGCGCATCACCAAAACGGTGGTGGACCCGGTCAACGCGCTGGAACAGGAAACCATGCAGATCGAGGATCTTGCTGCGGCTTTTCTCGACCTGCGCCGCCGTGTCCAGGAGGGCGGTGAGTCCCTCGACGACGTGCTGGTCCCGGCCTTTGCCCTGATCCGTGAAGCCGGGCGGCGCTCGATCGGCAAGCGCCACTACGACGTGCAGCTCATCGGCGGCGCCGCGCTGCACCAGGGCCGGATCGCGGAGATGCGCACCGGGGAAGGCAAAACGCTGGTGGCGACCCTGGCGCTGGCGCTCAATGCGCTCGAAGGCCGCGGCTGTCATCTGGTGACCGTCAACGACTACCTCGCCCGGGTGGGCATGGAGGAAATGGGCCTGCTCTACCGCACGCTGGGCCTGACCGTAGGCCTGGCCAGCCGCGAAATGCAGCCGCATGAGAAGCAGGCCGCCTACGCCTGTGACATCACCTATGTCACCAACTCGGAGCTGGGCTTCGACTACCTCCGCGACAACATGGCCCAGAGCCGCGAAGCGCTGGCCATGCGCGCCGAGCATCCGCTGAACTACGCCATCGTGGACGAGGTGGACTCGATCCTGATCGACGAGGCCCGCACCCCGCTGATCATCTCGGGTGCCGCCGAGAAGGCCACCGACCTGTACTACGTCTACGCCAAGCTGATCCGCCGCCTGCAGAAGGGTGAGCCAGCTGAGCCGGGTGTGCGCACCGAGCCTACCGGGGACTACACCATCGACGAGAAGGGCAAGCAGGTGCATATCACCGAAGCCGGCATCAGCAAGATCGAGCGGCTGCTGAGCATTCCCGACCTGTACAGCCCCGAGAACATGGACAAGGCGCACATGATCACCCAGGCGATCCGTGCCAAGGAGCTGTACCACCGCGAGAAGGACTACATCATCAACGCGGAGGGCGAGGTCATCATCATCGACGAGTTCACCGGGCGCAGCATGCCGGGGCGCCGCTACGGCGAGGGTCTGCACCAGGCGATCGAGGCCAAGGAAGGGGTCAAGATCGAGAACGAGAACCAGACGCTGGCGACCATCACGTATCAGAACTTCTTCCGCCTGTACAACAAGTTCGCGGGCATGACCGGCACGGCCAAGACCGAGGAAAAGGAATTCCTGGACATCTACGGCAGCGACGTGCTGGTGATTCCGACCAACCGCTCGGTGCTGCGCAAGGACAGCGAGGATCTGGTCTACCGCACCAAGATGGGCAAGTACGCGGCGGTGGTGCAGGAAGTGGCGGAAATGCACGCCACCGGCCGCCCGGTCCTGATCGGCACGGCCAGCATCGTGACCAGCGAGCAGCTCAGCGACCTGCTGACCCAGGCCGGCATCCGCCACAGCGTGCTGAACGCCAAGTTCGAGGCGCAGGAAGCCAGCATCGTGGCGCAGGCCGGGCGCTCGGGCACCGTGACCATCGCCACCAACATGGCAGGCCGCGGCACCGACATCATGCTGGGCGGGAACGCCGAATTTATCCTGGGTGAGAGCATCGAGCAGCACCTGGGCATCAGCCGCTTTGCGCCGGAGGCCGAGAACTTCATCAAAGCGATCAGCCGCCAGGACCCGGCCGCCGAGATGCTGGGCATGCAGATTCCGGGCATGACCCCGGACTTTATCCGGCAGGCCCAGCAGCTTCAGACCGACACCATCGCCGACCGCGCCCGCGTGCAGGAACTGGGCGGGCTGCACATCATCGGCACCGAGCGTCACGAGTCGCGCCGCATCGACAACCAGCTGCGTGGGCGCGCCGGCCGTCAGGGCGACCCGGGCAGCAGCCGCTTCTACGTCAGCTTCGAGGACGACCTGATGCGCCTGTTCGCCAATGACCGCGTGGTGGCCATGATGGACCGCCTGGGCATGGACGACACGCAGCCTATCGAGGCCAAGATGGTCACCGGGGCCATCGAGAAGGCCCAGGCCCGCGTGGAGGACCGCAACTTCTCCACCCGCAAGCAGCTGCTGGAGTTCGATAACGTGATGAGCAAGCAGCGCGACACCATCTACGCCCAGCGCCGTGAAGTGCTGCTCGGCCCGGACGAGGACGTCGAGGAATCGACCGAGGGCATGATCGCGGACTTTGTGGATATGCAGCTGGCCATCCATGCGCCCGCAGACCAGAGCCCCGACTCCTGGGACATGGAAGGCTTGCAGGCCGCAGTGGTCGACGCCGTGCCCCAGCTGGAAGGCTTTGACTTCGAGAGTCTGCGTAATGGCAGCCCCGCCGAAGCGCAGGATCGCCTGCTGAGCGCTGTAGCCGACGCTTTCGACAGCAGGCGCGAAGAGCTGAGTCCCACCATGCTCAACTCGCTGGCACGCTATGTGCTGCTGCAGGTGGTCGATCAGCACTGGAAGGAGCACCTGCACGGTATGGACGTGCTGCGTCAGGGCATCGGGCTGCGCGGCTACGGTCAGCGTGACCCGTTTACCGAATACAAGTTCGAGGCCACGAACATGTTCAATGAGATGATCGACAACCTCAAGAACGACGTGACCAAGTTTATTTTCCGAATGCAGTTCGGCCAGACGGCCTGAAGAGGATCCGCCTCCGGCCAGTGGCCAGGAAGTGGCCAGAACAGCAGACAGAAGGCGGGGTGTAAAGCTCCGCCTTCTGTCTTGTCGCCAGGTCCTCCCGCGTCCGGCACTATCCTGCGCTGCGTGAACCTCACCCAGATCCGCGCGCAGTTTCCCTCTCTGGCCACTGGCCGGGCCTACCTGGACAACGCGGCCGGCTCGCTGCTGCCCCAGCGCGCCATTGACGCTGTTACTGCGCACCTGACCCGCTATGGGGCCACCAACGGTCTGCCCGGGCACCAGCCGGGCCGCGAGGTGCTGAACGTCAAGCACCGGGCCCGTGAGGCGACGGCTCTGTTTTTCAACGGCCAGCCTGAAGATGTGGTGCTGGGACCCAGCGCCACCGCACTGGCGTTCCGGATGGCGACGGCCTTCACCCGGCTGTGGGGCCCGGGGGATGAGGTCATCGTATCGGGGCTGGAGCACGAGGCCAACGCCAGTCCGTGGCGCGACCTGCAGCGTTCCGGGGTCACGGTGAAAGTCTGGCATGCCCGCACACCGCACCTGAAGCCTCACCTGGAGGACCTGCAGGCGTTACTGTCCCCCCGAACGCGCCTGGTGGCCGTGACTACCGCCAGCAACGTCCTGGGCGGGCTGGTAGACATTCCGGCGGTCACCACACTGGCGCGCTCTGTTGGTGCCTGGACCTTCGTGGACGCCGTACAGAGCGCGCCACACGAGTTCCCGAACGTGCAGGCCTGGGGTGCGGACTTCGTGACCTTCAGCATGTACAAGGTCTTTGGTCCACACCTGGGGGCCCTGTGGGTGCGGCCCGAGTTGCGCGCCGGCCTGCCCTGGCCGAAGCTTACCTTCTTCCCGGAAGGCGACGTTCACGGTCTGGAACACGGTAGCGCGCCGTTTGAACTGCTGGCCGGCTGGCTGGGCACGCTGGATTATCTGCGCGAACTGGGCGGTGCGGGCACCCTGAGCCGCGAGGCGCTGGAGGCTGCCGGTGCCTGTATCCGTGAACTGGAGAAGCCGGTGGCCGAGCAGTTGCTGCACGGACTGGTGGCCCTGCCCCACGTCACGGTCTACGGTGCCCAGGACATGCAGAACCGCATTGGCACGGTCGCGTTCCGGGTGGACGGCGAGACGCCTGAGCACACAGCCGCACGCCTCAGCGAGCAGGGCATCGACCTGTCAGCCGGGCATTTCTATGCGGTGCAGCCGTTGACCGACCTGGGCCTGTATCCACAGGGAGTGGCGCGTGCCAGCATCGCCCACTACACCAGTACCGAAGAAATAGACAGGCTGCTGGTGGCCCTGCGGTAAACCCAGCAGACAGGGCACAGAGCGCAGGGGCAGGACAGGTCGTTGGTCCCTGTTGTCCTGCCCCTGCGCATTTGCCTGTCCGGCTCCGGGGCGCAGTGGCTTCCTTCGGCTGTTTCAGTCGAACTGAAGGTAGATGGCTTTCAGGTACTCGGCTTCGGCAAAGGTGGCGTGATGGTCAGGAGCATGCCGGGTCATGCGCAGTTCTTTCCACTTGCGGCCACTGCGCCCCGCCACCTCACGCACAGCCGTCCAGAATTCATCCGCACTGACATGCGCGCTGCACGATGCGCTCACCAGGATGCCCCCGCGGGCCAGGCGCCGGATGCCGTCCGCCGACAGCTTGGCGTAAGCGCGGATGGCACCGGCCCGTTCTGCCTCCCGGCGCGCCAGGCTGGGCGGGTCCAGAATGACCAGGTCAAAGTCCCGCCGTGTCTGCGTGAGCCACTCGAAGACGTCGGCCTGCACCGTCTCGTGGTGGGTCCCCAGCGCAGGATTCAGCGCAAAATTCCGCCCGGCACTGTGCAGGGCGTGGGCGCTGATATCCAGGCTGACCACTTCCGGAGCCCCACCACGCGCCGCGTACAGTGAAAACCCACCGCTGAACGAAAAGGCGTTCAGGACGCGTCGACCCCGACTCAGGTCCTGCACCCGCCGGCGGTTCTCGCGCTGGTCCAGAAAGAACCCTGTTTTCTGCCCACGGAGCACATCAGCCTCGAAGGCGATGCCCGACTCGTGGAAGATCACCGGGTTGTTGCCGAGGTCGCCAGTCAGGAGCTGCCCGTCGGACAGACCGGCCTCGCGGGCCCGCTCCTGGATGTTGCGGCTCAGGCGCAGAACAGTCGTGAAGTCCGGGCAGCGCATGGTCAGCAGCTCCAGCAGCCGGTTCAGGTGGGAAAACCAGGCGGCGGTGTACAGCTTGATCACCAGCACCCGCGCGTAACGGTCAATAACCAGTCCCGGCCAGCCGTCGGATTCACCATTGATCAGGCGGTAGCCGTCAGTGTCCCCTACGGCGCCGACGGGACCGAACAGCGGTTCGCGACGCAGAAATGAGGTGTCCAGCCTTGCTTCCCACCAGGCGTCGTCAATCGTGACCGGGCTGCCGGCATGCAGTACCCGCAGCCGGAGCGGTGAGTGCGGATCATACAGGCCTATGGCCAGAAAGCGGTCGCGGCGGTCGTACACCACGGCCAGTTCGCCGGCTTCACCCTCCCGGTTCTGCTCACGCACACTGGATTCGTACACCCAGGGGTGACCGGCGCGCAGATGGTTCTCGGCGGCAGCGGTCACGCGCAGGCGCAGGCGGGGAGCAGCAGACATAAAGGGTAGGGTAGCGCAGCAACGGCAGCCTCAATTGAGGCACGACTGCGAACCATCAGCTGTTAGATTCACTGAAGATGAAGAAACTTTATCTCCCTCTCCTGACCTGCTCACTCTTCTTGACTGCCTGTCCTGGAACGCCCACACCTGAGGCGGACACGGTAGCACCCCAGGTCACCCTCACCGCCACCGCGCCCACAGTTCCTGGGCAGGTCACACTCTTTGCTACAGCGACCGACCCTGGCGGAGTGACCAAGGTGGAGTTCTATCAGGGTTCCGCCCTGATAGACACCGACTCCGAAGCGCCGTACAGCACAGATAAATTTGCCGTCGACCAGCGCAACAACGGCAGCGTTACCTTTACCGTCAAGGCTTTTGACAGCGCGGGAAACATAGGCATGACCGCGACCACTGTGGCTGTGAACGTGACGTCCCTGTACCAGGGTCAGTACTACTGGTTCATGTTTTCCAACCCCAACGATATCGAGGGAAGTGTGATTGCCGAGGGCATGGCCATTTATGGCGACCAGTTCATTAATGGCCGTGGCAAACTCATGGCGTCCGGTATGTACGCAAAAATCAGTCCAGTCCCAGAGCTGGAAGGCGACGCGAGCCTCGGGCCTGTGGAAGACGCCGGCAAGACGTACCTCAGCACACTGTTTTTCCATGACTCGGCTGGTACCCCGCTGTACTTCTGGGGAGACGATTTTGACGGGGCCTTCAGCGACCTTGGCGGAGACCCTGGCCTGGTGGGTGAAGCTTCTCTGTTCAAGACGGATGGTACCGTTGCCGCTGAAGGCTACTACGGCATGGTCCGGTTGACCAGTGATCCTTACGCGAGCCTGACCGCCAGTGGAATCACGACCCAGGCCCTCTCCCCCGCAGAGCGGCAAAAGGTGCTGTCCAGCGCTGCCCTCCCCCTCAGCCTGAAAGCTCAGGGAACCCCACGGGTGCGAAGCGCTGCCAGATTGGCCCAGCAGTTGCGCCGGTAAGCTGACAGATAGGCAGATAAAGGAGAGGCGCCACATGCGGGCGCCTCTCCTTACTACTGATCATCAAGTGTCCTGCTCAACCCCCGTTCTGCTCGTCCTGTCCGTAGACCTCGATCACGCCGGCCGCGCCCATGCCGCCGCCAATGCACATGGTGATCAGGGCCTTGCCCCCACCACGGCGCTGCAGTTCGTAGATCGCGGTGGTGGTCAGCTTGGCGCCGCTGCATCCCAGTGGATGCCCCAGGGCAATGGCGCCACCGTTGACGTTCATGATGTCCTCGTTGAGGCCTAGTTCACGGGCCACCGCGAGGCTCTGCGCGGCAAAGGCCTCGTTCAGCTCGATCAGATCGATGTCTTCCAGGGTCAGCCCGGTCTGCGACAGCACCTTGGGCACAGCCTTGACGGGGCCGATGCCCATCAGTTCAGGCTCCACGCCGGCGACCGCGAAGCCCAGGAATCTGGCCAGGGGCTTCACGCCCAGTTCCTGCGCCTTTTCACCGCTCATGATCAGCACGGCAGCGGCGCCGTCACTGAAGGGGCTGCTGTTGGCTGCGCTCACCGAGCCGGTCTGCTTGAAGGCCGGGCGGACCTTGGCCATGTCTTCCAGGTTGGCGTCGCGGCGGATCAGCTCGTCTTTGTCGAAGTTGATGGTCTCGGACTTCAGCTTGGTGCCCTTAAGCTTGTCCACGCGCACCGGCACCGGGATGATCTCGGCGTCGAACTTGCCCGAATCCTGGGCGGCGGCGGCACGCTGGTGACTGCGGAAGGCAAAGGCATCCTGGTCCTCGCGGCTGACACCGTACTTGGCAGCCACGTTCTCGGCGGTCAGACCCATGCCGATATACGCGCCGGGGCGGTCATCGACCAGGTCCGGGTTGGGGCTGGGGTTGTGGCCGGTCATGGGCACGAAGCTCATGGATTCCACGCCCCCGGCGAGCATCACGTCCGCCTGGCCGGTCTGGATGGCGGCCGCCGCCATAGCGATGGTCTGCAGGCCGCTGGAGCAGAAGCGGTTGATGGTTACGCCGCCCACGCTGTCGGGCATGCCGGCCCGCAGCGCGGCCATCCGGGCCACGTTGAGGCCCTGCTCCGCCTCGGGAATGGCGCAGCCCAGGTACACGTCCTCGACGACCGAGACGTCCACCCCGGCGCGCCGGACGGCTTCGTTCAGGACCAGGGCGGCCAGATCGTCCGGGCGGGTATTGGCGAGCGTGCCTTTCACGCCGCGTCCAACGGGCGTGCGAACGGCAGAAACAATCACAGCGTCACGCATGGGGTTCTCCTTGGGGAAGGCCGGGCAGGACCCGGCGAATGAAGTGTTCGAGCGTCTGCTCGTAGTGGGCTGGATTGATGTTCCAGCAGCGGATGTGCTTGGCACCTTCCACGCGGTGGTACTCGACGAGATCGGGCCGCGCCGCCGCGAGCGCGTCAGATTGACTGACCGGAATGGTACGGTCGCGCGTGCCGTGCCACAGGAGAATCGGCACGTTGAAGCGCCCTGCAGCGGCGAGCTGATTCACCGTGTCGAAGTCCTGTCCGCTGCGGCGGGTCACGACGTACTGCACGAAGGTGCTGACATGCCGCGCCATGAAGGCAGGCATCCCGAAGCGCCGGGCCTGCCAGGTGATGGTCCGGCGCCAGTCCAGTGCCGGGCAGTCGAGCAGCACGCCGGTAACCGGGAGCGGGAACGGCTGGAACCGGTCGCGCAGCACACTCAGGACGATGTTGCCGCCCATCGAGAAACCGTAGAGCACGGCGCGGCGATACCCGGCTGCTTTCGCCCAGTGCAGGGCGACCAGCACGTCCTCGGCTTCCTCGTCGCCCAGGGTCAGGTAGCCCCTGCCACTGCGGGGAGCGCCGTGGGCATTGCGGAAGGTCACGAACAGCGACCCCGCTCCGGTGCGTTGCAGCGCGCGCAGGCTGCGCAGACCCTGCGCCCGCTGACCGCCGTGACCGTGCACCACGATCACCAGGGCGTCCCGCTCGCCCGATACCGGAGGAACGTGCCACGCGGGCATGGGGCCGGCTGGGCTGACGACCTCCGTATTTTCAAAGGCCACCCCCAGCTGTGCCGGCGTGCCGTTGTACACGAAGGTGGACACCCACGCCACCGAGCCGTTAGGCAGCACCCCACGTTCTTCCTGGATAGGGCGGAACGCCAGCGTGCCCTTCACTTTCGCCTCGCCCAGTACGGCGTGGCCGCGGTTGGGGCGGATAGGCACGATCCCCACCACTCCCCGCGACAGCGTTTCCGGGGAGGCTGGTAGCCACACGGTATTGCCGCGCCGGCCCACCGGAGCGAAGGTGCCTTTCACCCAGCGGGTCTGGGAGCGCAGCGTGATCTCCGCGCCGACGAAGGCAGCGGTCAGCAGCAGCGCTCCGTACCCGAGGGCGCCCCACATCGCCAGGCGGCGCTTCGGGGTGGCTTTCAGGCGGTCGAGGGGGGTGATGGTGGGAATCTGGGACATGGGGATCATTGTTCCGCTCAGTTGCGCAGCGGCTTGCCGGTCTTGAGCATGTGTTCGATACGTTTCTGGGTGCCTTTCTTGCCCAGCAGGGTCAGGAAGGCCTCGCGCTCCAGGTCCAGCAGGTGCTGCTCGCTGACCTTCGCGGTGCGGTTGTTGCCCACGCCGCCCGAGAGCACCCGGGCCAGTTCGTTGCTGACCACCAGGTCGTACTCGGTGACATAGCCGCCTTCCTTCATGCCGTACAGGGCACTCTTGACGGCCCCGATGGCAGCGTCACCCATCACGGGGATGTCGGTGCGGGGGGTGGGCTGCACGTAGTCGGCCGCCAGGGCCAGCACCTGACGCTTGGCCTCCTCCAGCAGATGGTTTTTATTCATGACCACGACGTCGTGGTCGTGCAGGAAGCCCAGCTTACGGGCCTCCAGGGCGCTGGTGGACACCTTGGCCGTGCCAATCAGCTCGAAGGCACGCTGCACGGCCGGCAGAAGCGCGGCGCCCTGCTGCTGCCCGGGCTGCTGCTGGTCGGTGAAGCGCATCAGCATTTCCTTGGTGCCGCCGCCGCCGGGAATCAGCCCCACCCCGACCTCCACCAGGCCCATGTACGTTTCGGCGCTGGCCACGATGCGGTCGGCGTGAAGGCTGAACTCGCAGCCACCGCCCAGCGCCAGACCGAAGGGAGCGGCCACGGTGGGGTGAGGGCTGAAACGCAGGCTGGTGGTGACCTGCTGGAACTGCTTGATCTGGTCGTCGAGCTCGTCCCACTCGTCGGCCTGCGCCTGGGCCAGGACCAGCGGCAGGTTAGCCCCCGCGCTGAAATTCTCACCCTGGTTGCCGATCACCAGACCCGCGTAGCCAAGCTGCTGCACCGCCTTGTGGCCTTCCTGGATCATACGCAGCTGATCCTCGCCCAGAGCATTCATCTTGGCGTGCCATTCGACCAGCAGCACGCCGTCGCCCAGGTCCACCAGGCTGGCGCCGGGTTTTTTCTTGATCACGGAGGTGGCGTCCTTCTTCAGGTCCGTCAGGATGAAATAGGGCGCCTGATATGGGGTGGGTTGGCCGGCAGGCGTCACGGTCTCATTGCCCTGATAGAACGACGCCCGTCCACTGTCCTTCATGGCCTGCAGCAGCGGGGGCAGCGTGCGGCCCTCGGCTTCCAGGTTCGAGATGACCTGCTGCACGCCCACGGTATCCATGGTCTCGAAGGGACCCTGCTCCCAGCCGAAGCCCCACTTGAGGGCGTTGTCGATGTCCTGCAGGCGGTCGCTGACGTGACCGGCCATCTTGGAGGCGTACCAGAAGCCGTCGTTCATGACGCCGCGCAGGAAGTCTCCTTCCTTGCCCTCGGCACCGTAGAGGCTCCTGATGCGCTCGGCCAGCGGGCGGCCCTTGACGGCTTCCACGGCCGCGACCTTGACCTTGCCCTGGTCCTCGTACTCGAAGGTGTGAAGGTTCAGGTTCAGGATCTTCGTCTTGCCATCCGGGCCCTTGGTCTTCTTATAGAAGCCGCTGCCGGTCTTGTCCCCCAGGAACTTCTTTTCCTCGACCAGGGTGCGGAAGGCCGGCGTGAGGGTGAAGTCCTCGTCCTCGGGCGTGGCTTTTCCGAGGTCGCTGGCCACGTGGGAGATGATGTCCAGCCCCGAGAGGTCAGCCGTGCGGAAGGTCGCGGAGTTGGCGCGCCCCAGCACCGGCCCGGTGAGCTGGTCGGCCTCGGCAGGGGTCAGTCCACTCTTTTTCAGGTGGGCCATGGCGCGCATGATGCCGTACACGCCGATGCGGTTGGCCACAAAGCCCGGAACGTCGTTGGCGATCACGATGCCCTTGCCGAGGGTCTTCTCGCCGAATTCACTGAAGGCGGTCAGGACCTCGGGGGCGGTCTTCGGCGTCGGGATCACTTCCAGCAGATGCAGGTAGCGGGGCGGATTGAAGAAGTGCGCGCCCACGAAACGCCGCTGGAAGTCCTCGCTGCGGCCCTCGATCTGCAGGTGCATGGGAATACCGCTGGAGTTGGAGCTGATGATCGCGCCGGGCTTGGCGACCTTCTCGACCCTTTCCCACAGGTCGCGTTTGGCGTCGAGCTTCTCGATGATCGCTTCTAGAATCCAGTCGGCGTCCTTCAATTTCTTCAGGTCGTCCTCGAGGTTGCCGACTTCGATCAGCCCTGCGCGGCTCGCGTCCATAAAGGCAGCGGGCCGGGCTTTCAGTGCGCGCTGCACGCCCTGCCTGGCCAGGAAATTGCGGTCGGGGTTGTCCGGCAGCACGATGTCGAGCAGCAGGACCGGAATGCCCGCGTTGGCCAGCTGGGCGGCGATGGCAGCGCCCATCACGCCGGCACCGATCACGGCAGCGCGGTGAATCTTGTAAGGCTGATTTTTCATGCGACCTCCGGGGTAAAGCTCCGCAAAATTGGACTAAGTGCAATTTTAGAGGCCGGTGTGCCGCTTGTCCACCAGCCAGCAAGAAGAACGGGGGTAGTTCTCCGGAGCAGTTCTCCGGAGCAGTTCTCCTCCCCGCCTGGCAGATGAAGTCCAGCTTCAGGCCGAAACACCCTCCGGTGGCGCAAGTGTGAAGTGGACTTAGGGCCCCTCACAGGGTCGTGTCCTTCCGGGTCGCCACTCTGGAAAAGGCAAAAGAGCACCGACAAAGGAGGGAAGACATGAACGCAGAGCAGGTAGCACGAGGCCTCGGCTGGCTCAGTATCGGCCTGGGCGCCGTGGAACTCGCAGCCCCCGGGAAGCTGACCCGTTTCCTGGGTGTCCAGGACCAGTCCACCCTTGTCCGGGCGTACGGACTGCGCGAAGTTCTGGCTGGCGTGGGCATCCTGGCGCAGCCTTCAGCGGTAGCCTTCTGGGTCTGGTCGCGGGTCGCGGGCGATGTCCTGGACCTGGGGACCCTGGGCCTGGCCCAGCCGGAGAATCCAAATGGCCGCAAGCGTACCGCCAACACCCTGGCGGCCCTGACCGCCATCACGGTGGTGGACGTGCTGTGTGCCCGGGCCCTGAGCCATCCTGAACCGCCGTCTGTAAAAGACCGGCTGCTGCGAAGGGGGAACCGCTGATGCCCGACCACGAGACTAGCGTGCGTGACCTGAGCCCGCAGAACTCCAGCCCCGGCGAGCGCCTGCTGGTCGGTGCCCTGGGACTGGGGCTGATCGTGCTGAGCGTGGGGCGTCCCGGACAGGCCGGAGCCCTTGTGGCCACCGGTGGGGCGCTGCTGCTGGCGGGCGCCGCGATGGGACGCGGGGTCGGAGACGCCATGGTGGGTATCCACCGGACCAAGGATGACGCCATTGCCGTCGAGCGGGGCATTACCATCGGCGTGGAGCCCGATCAGCTGTATGTCTTCTGGCGCAACTTCGAAAACCTTCCGCAGTTCATGGACCACCTGGAATCCGTAGAAGTACAGGACACCGAGGGCAACCGCTCGCACTGGGTCGCCAAGGCGCCTGCCGGCACCCACGTCAAATGGGACGCCGAGGTGACCGAGGACGTGGCCGGTAAGCGCATCGCCTGGCGTTCCCTGGAAGGGTCGCAAATCTGGACCGAGGGGCACGTGGAGTTCCGGCCCGCACCGGGAGACCGGGGCACCGAGGTGCATGTCGCGCTGAAATACCGCCCGCCCGGCGGCACGATGGGCGCGACCATCGCCCGGCTGATGGGCGAGGAACCCGCCGTGCAGGTCGGTGAGGACCTGCGGCGCCTGAAACGCATGATGGAACTGGGCCAACAGCCCACCACCGAAGGGCAATCCAGCGCCCGCAAGGGTGCCGTGAAAAAAGCGGAGGCCAAGATGTACGACAACCGGAGAACCTCATGAAGGCGCTGGTCTGGCAGGGCATCAACAAGGTTGCGGTAGAGCGCGTGCCCGACCCCGAGATCCTTCAGCCCACCGACGCCATCGTGCGGGTGACGTCCACCGCCATCTGTGGTTCGGACCTGCACCTCCTCGACGGCTACGTGCCCAGCATGGTCCACGGTGACATCCTGGGCCACGAGTTCATGGGCGAGGTCGTGGACGTCGGCGCCGACGTCCGCAAGATCAAGGTCGGCGACCGCGTCATCGTGCCCTTCCCTATCGCCTGTGGCAAGTGCTGGTACTGCCAGAAGGGCCTGACCTCGCTGTGCGACAATTCCAACCCCAATCCCCGGCTGGCCGAGACGATGTGGGGCCATGCGTCATCCGGCATCTATGGCTACTCGCACATTACCGGTGGCTATGCTGGCGGACAGGCGCAGTTCGTGCGCACGGTGTTCGCCGACGCCAACCTGTATAAGGTCCCGCAGGGCCTCAGCGACGATCAGGTGCTGTTCCTGACCGACATCCTGCCTACCGGCTACATGGCGGCCGAGAATTGCAACATCCAGGAAGGGGATGTCGTGGCGGTATTCGGCGCCGGGCCAGTCGGACAGTTCTGCATCCGTAGCGCGTTCCTGCTCGGCGCCGGACGCGTGATTGCCATCGACCGCTTCCCTGAGCGTCTGGAGCTGGCACGCCGCGCGGGAGCAGAGACCATCAACTACGAGGAAGACGAGGTCTTCGAGCGGCTCAAGGTTATGACCGCCGGCCGTGGTCCGGACAGTGTCATGGACGCGGTGGGCCTGGAAGCGCATGGCACCGGGTTTCTCGGTGTGGCCGACGCTGTCAAACAGACCACCCGTGTCCTGGAAAGCGAGCGGCCGCACGCACTGCGCGCCGCACTGATGGCCTGCCGCAAGGGGGGCACGGTGAGCGTGCCTGGCGTGTACGGTGGTCTGGGCGACAAGATTCCGCTGGGCGCGTTCATGAACAAGGGTCTGACCATGAAAACCGGGCAGACCCACGTGCACCGCTACCTGGATATCCTGACTGACCACATCGTGCGCGGCGACATTGACCCCACGCAGGTCATCACCCACCGCATGAGCCTGGACGAAGCGCCCCATGCCTACCACATCTTCAAGCACAAGCACGATGGATGTATCAAGTGCGTGCTGGACCCCTGGGCCGATCCCAAGGATCATGCTCCGGTGAAGTAAAAGCTTTTCCCGATTACAAGCCACAGATGGGTCGCCAGAAACAGGGAAGTTGTGTTGTTCTGCGGCCCTGTTCTTTGGTCTCGATGTGAGAGGCCAGCATTCCGTTTATTTGGCTGGGGAGTTTTCCAACTCGAATTCAATTCAGATCGAATTAACTGAGCCTATATAACTCCATGACGCCCAACATCAAACTGGCAGCCTGATTCACGGGCTGCCAGTTTTATTGCGCTGCGACTTGCCAACTCCGGGGCCGTAGGCCCCGGCCTTATTCCTTGCGGGTCACGACCACGTCATAGGTTGTGGTGCCCGGGCGCTGCTTGACCGTCAGGTTGGCAGTGGATTCGTCAGCCATAGAAAACTTGCCTACGATCTGCTGGCGCGTGGTCGTTGTCTCGTCTGCTTCGTAGCCAATTGCCTTGAGCTGATTGGCATAGAACTCGTAGACGCGGTTTAGGCCCAAGGCCGACTTGAACGAGGATTTCCAGGTAGCGGTCGTCGTGGCCACTGGCACAGGCGGCGTTGCGACCTTAGCCGAGATCTGGTACTGCGCCACGTCCGTGACCCAGTCTTTCGAGGGCAGTGGCTTGACGATGATGGACAGTGCCTGGGCCAGTCCGTTCTGTCCGCCACGAACCGTTACAGTAGCAAAGCCGGTGGTTTGGTCTTCCTTGAACTGAGCAATGTCCTCAAGATCCAGCTCGGTCTTGCTGGCAACCGCAAGCACCTTATTCAGGCCCGCCGGTCCAGCAATGTCGAAGGTAAACTTGTCTTCCTTGCTGGGGAAGCTCTTGGTCGTATTTGCCTTGATAAAGTTGGCGCCACTCGTGAACTTGTTCGGGAGAATCAGATCGACATTGCCTTTCTGATCTACATTGAACAGGTAAACGTAGGCATCCTGTGTCGTCTTCACATTCAGCGTCATGCGGTCGCCCGCAACGTAGGTCGGCGTTTTCGTCCCAGTCGGATCTTTGGCGGTCCAGACACTAACCTTAAGTGGCGACGCCACAGGATTGACGATAATGCTCTGCGTCGTGATTTTGGGTGAGGTCTGGGCTAAAGCCACCGAAGCGCCTGCTGCAAGACCGAGGGTCATCAGAATGTGTTTCATGGTTTCACAGTGACACACGCAATATGACTGAATCTGAAAAACTCCTAATGGTCTTAAGAGGTTATCTGGCTTCGACTTTTAAGGTGCCTGCTCAGAGCAACAGGACAAAAAAATGGAAAACGGACGCCCGGTCAATGCTGATCGCTAACAATCAGCAGGCAGCCTGTACAGGCTGCCACGCTTGTCAGAGCTGTATTGCGGCGGACGAGAGCTTTATAGGGCCCTGGGATCTCCTCGACTCTCCTCGCCCCTCTCTGCTGTCAGCTCCAGAGTCAGGCAGTGTGTCGGCACGCCCGAAGCGGCGCATAGTTCCGAGCGTCACAACGGGTTCGTGGGCTATGACGCCTGTCCTGCTCCTGTTCGCCACGACACAAATAGGTCCAGGCAGTAGAGACATGGTGTGCCTCCAGCCCGGACCTCAGCAGGTTTTATTCCAGCCGGGGCATACTCCGCCCACGTCAGTCGCCTTAGCGGATCACTCCGTTGACCCCGGCCGGGAAGAACCCGCCTCTGGGTGCCCCGGGAGCCAGGTACACGATGTTCAGCACCTCGCGCGGCAGGCGGCTGAAGGCCACAGCATTCGCGTCGGACAGCACGATATTCGCGTCGCCCGGACGGATCGGCTCCGTGATGCCTTGGTCCTTGTCCCGCGGGCCATCGGCCAGATCCCGGAAGTCACTGATGGCCTTGGTCACCGCCGCGACGGTCAGACCAGCTGCCGCTTCCTCGTTACGGCGGTCGTACAGCATGCTGCGAATGGCTCCGGCGTGGTAGCCCTCGACTGCCAGGATGCCGGCCGCCTGCTCCAGCACTCCCCCTGGACGGTCATCATTGATCAGTGGAGAGGCGCCCTTATAGGCACTTACGCCGACGTCTTCAAAAATGTATGCGCCGTGCAGGAAGAAAAGATCGTTCAGGAAGGGGTTGAAGCCCTGAATCCGGCCCGCACTGGCAGCCCGCGCCGCCATTTCGAAAGCTCCTCCGAGGTCCAGAGCCGGCCGCGCCACAGGCGTTCCACCCAGTGCCGTAATGGTTTGAATCAAAAATTTGACGTGGGCGATCTCATCGGTGGCCAGTTCGTTGGCGAAATCACGGATGTCACCAGACTGAAACGGAACCGGCCTGAAATTGGCGGGAAGGCGGATCTCAGCATTGCCGCCCAGGGCCTGAATCTCGGCCAGACGCCCGGTGGCCGCGGCATAGAAGGCGCCTTCCAGGTATTCCAGGTTCAGGGCGAAGTTCAGGACAGCGGCGTCGACGCTCGCAGCAGGCATCCCGGCCAGACTGGACAGGTTGAGCAGGCCCGGCGCGCAGGACGTGACAGTGGCGCCCAGGCCCAGCAGGCCGAGGGTCCGCAGCACCTGACGGCGGGACGGGGATTCGGAAGGGGTCGGTGTGGCGACTTGGGTCATGAAGTACCTCCGGACAGGGGTGACAGGAGCAGGGGAAAGCAGCGAATGGGCGGGGTAAGGGCGGCCCTACCGGAGCCTGCCGTTGATCCCACTGGGGTAGAACCCACCCGCTTCGGCACCTGCACGCTGATATACGATGTTCAGTACTTCGCGCGGCACACGGCTGAAAACCACACCGTTGGCATCGGTCGGAACGATGTTTGATTCCCCGGGCCGGGGTGGCTGGGCAATGCCCTGGTCCTTGTCGCCGGGACCGTCAAGCGTGTCGCGCAGGTCGCTGATGGCCTGCGACATGGCGGCCACGGTGAACTCGGGGGCCACTGTCAGGCCACGGCGCTTGTACAGCTGGAAGCGTGCCGCGCCCATGTGGTAGCTCTCGACCGCCAGAATGCCGGCCGCCTGTTCGAGCACGCCGCCCGGCTTGCGGTCGTGAATCAGTGGCGAGGCACCCTTGTAGGCGGTGACGCCCACGTCTTCCAGGGTGTGGCCGGCCAGCAGGAAGGAGACCTCATCGGCGAACGGATTGAAGTTGGCGACCTTACCTCCCGTGGCCGCGGCCACGGCGGCGGTAAAGGCCGGACCGGCGTCCACCTCCGGCCGGGGAATGGGGGTGCCGCCCAGCGCCCGGATGGTGGCGATCAGAAAGCGCACGTGCGCCAGCTCGTTGGTGGCCAGCTCATTGGCAAAGTCACGGATTTCAGCGGACTGAAAATTCATGGGTGTCAATCCGGTCACGCCAGCAGGCAGGCGGATCGGGGCGTTGCCGCCCAAGCCCTGCATTTCGGCCAGACGTCCGGTGGCGGCCAGATAGAATGCCGTCTCCAGGTATTCCAGGTTCAGTGCGAAGTTCAAGACGTCCACGTCAATGTTGGGCTTGTCCCGCCGCGCCGTGAAGCTGGGCGCACAGCCCACCAGGGCGACGCCTGCTCCGGCGAGGCCCACGCCGCGCAGGAACTGACGCCGTGTGCTGCTGGCCTGCGTGAGGTCTGAATTTCCCTGTGATACGTCCATACCGTCCTCCAGGTGGAAAAGCCCGTCTCAGGCTGCGAAGTGTCTGGTTGCCAACCATGCCGCTACGACCCGGCGACCACATGCATGCACAGAGGCCCCAGAAAGGGGCTTCCTGGCAGAACACGGCGAGAGGCTCCGGGCTGAAACTTTGCTACTTCAGCCACCGTATGGGATGGGCCGGTTGTGCACAACGGGAGACCATTCATCTGCTGTTGAGCCCTGCTTCAGCGGCCGATCACGAATTGTTACCGAATAACACTTCAGTGCTTGTGAGGTAGAGAAGGAACAGCTATTCAGAACCGTTTTCCTGGAGGCAGTTCAGGGAGTACGAACTCCCCACAACACCTCACCCAGCGAAAGAAAGAACAGGCTGGAGGCCAGCAGCGCAATCGGAAAAAGCATGAAGGCCTGAAGCTTGAGAACCTTGATGCGCTGATCTGCCCAGGTCCATAGAAACAGGCACAATCCGCCGGTCATCACCGCCGCGACCAGGCAGTACCAGAAGGGCAGCTGAGCGGTCAGGGGGTTCTCGATTGAACTGAACTCATGGCAGGGCTCCTCGGGCGGCATTCCGGACAGGGGGCGCTGAACGCCGTCAGCCGGGTCCGGCCCTAATCTAGCGGGATTGTGATCGCTTATGGAATTACATTGGCTCCGCCAGAATTTCAGCCCTACCGGCTCAGGAGGTGACCCGCGCCACACGCTCGGCCACGGAGAGCACTTCCTTGGGGTGCAGCACGCCTTTAAACCACACCACCCGGTCTCCAAAGTCACTGGGGTCGACGCCGGCCTTTTCCAGGTTCAGCCGCTCGGATACGCAGACGATGACGTCGGTGCGCTCGGCCTTGCGGAGCAGCTCGAATTTTTTGCGCAGGTATTCCGGGCGCCAGTACCCTACGATTTCCACCAGCACACTCCGTTGGCCGTCAACCAGCCGGAAGTCCGGCAGAATGACCCCGCCCGGCACCGGCACAAGATCGACCTCGCGTTCCAGGGTCCAGGTCGTCTCAGTTTTGACAAAGCGCTCGGCGAAGCCGGACTCCAGGGCCGAATCATGTTCCTCGGGCGGCTTGTAGTGGCTGACATAGCCATCCTCACTGGTGAGCTGGAAAGACCATTCGTCGTCCCCTGGATCGACCCAGGCCAGATCCTTGCGGGGTTTGAGGGCCGCGCTCAGGTCCCACTTCGTGACATGCAGCAGGGCCGGCAGAAATTTCGCCATAGCCAGCCCATAGCGGGTCGTGCCTCCGAACAGCGAGGTCGGACCGTCGAGCGTCAGCGTAAAGCCGAAGTTCGCATCTCCCTCGACCGTGACCATCAGGCCAAAGAACTTAAGGTATTTCAGCAGCTGCTTGTAGCGGGCCGGCTCGTTGCGCCGCGCCGTGATCACCAGCTCATAGGCGCGGTACAGCATGCCCTGCGCCTGGGCCAGATCAAAGCGGTGAATCAGCTCCAGGGGTGCCGGCGGGTCAAACGCGACCAGGGTCTGCTGATCCGGCAGGTCCGCGTACAGGCTGGCCTGCACCTCTGCGGGTGAAAGCGCGTGGTCCTGCGACAGGCTTCTGGCTGCCTGCTCCAGAATCAGCGTGGTGCCTTTGCGGCTGGGTACCTGCGCCTGGGCCAGCTCGAACACCCTGGAGCGCACCTGGACCGGTTCTATGGTTCCGCCGGCCTCAAAGGCGCTCATGTTGGTCAGCAGGTGTGCCAGACCACGCAGGACCTTGAAATCCTGCCGGCCCGCTTCCAGGGTACGCAGATCGTCATCGAGTTCCCAGCGGCGCCGGCCGATATTGGCCTCAAACGTCTCGATGAGGGTCTGCGCGAGCCCCAGGTTGGCAGTGGTGGGTTTGAGGCGCCGGGGCTCGACGATGCCGGCCTTGACGCGGAACATCAGCAATTCAGTGGGGAGCATTCAGGTCCCCATAGTCGATGTCACTCCCTGCCTGCCCAGGCTTCCACTGCCCCCGGCGCTGCTGGCTGACGCGTTCCTCGCTGGTGCCCTCGGTGATCACCTCATACAGCACCGCCGTCTTGCCTTCGGCCTTGCGCAGAATTCGGCCCAGCCGCTGGATATGCTCGCGCTCGGTCGCCGTGCCGGACAGCACGACCGCCACACTGGCCTCCGGCACGTCTACGCCCTCGTTGAGCACGCGGCTGGTCACCAGGATGCGGTAGGCCCCGCTCCGGAACTTCTCCAGCAGACCGTGCCGCTCCTTGACCGGCGTCTGGTGCGTAATCGCCGGAATCAGGAATTCACGACTGATCCGGTAGACGGTGGCGTTGTCGTCGGTGAAGATCAGGGTCCGCTCGGCCGGATGGTTGGCCAGGATCTCTTCGAGCACGCGCAGTTTGCCCTCAGTGCCGTAAGCCAGGCTGCGGGCCTCGCGGTGGGCCAGCATGGCCGTGCGGCCCTGGGGGGTGCCGCTGTTCATCACGAACTGCTTCCAGCCCTCCAGGGTTCCCAGCCGGATGCCTGCGCGGCGCAGGAAGTCGTTGCGGGTCCGAATGCACTCGTCGTAGCGCCGCTGCTCGTTCTGACTCAGCCGCACCCGGATCACGACTTCCCGGTAGTCCGCCAGGGTATCTCCGGCAAGGTCCTCAGGAGCGACCTGATACACCACAGGTCCGATCAGGCCGTCCAGATCCCGTTCCCGGCCATCACTGCGCCTGGGCGTCGCGGTCAGGCCCAGGCGGTAGGGGGCCAGGCCCATCTGCGCGATGACCCGGGTGTAGTCACTGGGCAGGTGGTGGGCTTCATCGAAGATCTGCAGGGCGTAGCGGCCGGCCAGCGTCTCGGCATGAATGGCTGCAGAATCGTAGGTACTGACCAGCAGCGGCGTTTCATCGTGGCTGCCACCACCCAGCAGCCCCACCTGCGCGTCCGGAAACGCCGCAATCAGCCCCGCATACCACTGCTGCAGCAGATCCAGGGTCGGCACGCAGATCAGGGCCGAACGCGGCGTATCCCGCAGGGCCAGCTGGGCTACCAGGGTCTTCCCGGCTCCGGTCGGCAGCACGACCACGCCGCGCCGGCCGGCCTTCTTCCAGGCCTGAAGCGCCTGCGTCTGATGCGCGTAGGGGGTCACGTCCCGGGCATATCCGAGTTCAAGTTTTGAAAAACCGGCCGCGTCATCCCGGAAAGACAATCCGGCCTCCCGTAAGCCCTCCACGATCTCGCGGTACGCCTGCCCCGGTGCACGCCAGGACTGACTGCGCGCGTCCCAGGTAAAGTGGTCCATCACGGCGTCAGGCACGCCATGCATCACGAGCGTGCCCCGGTCGAGCCGCAGGGTGGGGGCCATCTGGGAATATGCTAGCGACCATAAAAAACGGCATGGAGGCGGTGGACACGGTTTGCAGTGACGGTGCAGAAGTCCGTGTCGAGCCTTGAGAGCGGCTGCGCCTGGGCCGGGGGTGGTTGAGCCTATCCCGTACCAGGCAACTCACCTTCTGATGCAGGCCAGCTCAACACACTGTACCGGGCGCCGATTAGTTCCTTGCAGCGGCCCGGATGCTCCTCCACATCTCCGCAGTCTTCCCTCTGCAGACGGCCGGTTTTTCGAGCTCCAGGCCCCGAGTTTTTACCGGAGCCTGCATCGAACATGATGGGCAGGTCATCCCCACACCAGAGTGTGTACATCAGAGGACGCCAAAGTTCTCTGTATGTCTTTCTTCTATTCTTCTGATGTTGCGGTAAGCCATAGCTTGTGGGCGTGTGCTCAGATAAGGAGTTACAAATGAAAAAAGCCCTTGCGATGTTTGCGGTCGCCCTACTTTCGATGGCTTCTGCGGCATGCCCTGCGAAACCCGGGTACGCTGCCAATGGTCTGGTGAAACTCCCGGCTGGCGTGAATCTGACGTGCGAGGGCGCCGTTTATCGTGAGTTCAAATCGCTGGTAACCGGTGAAGGCTGGGGCGAGGTTCTGTACGTACCACGCACCAGTCAGGGCGCCGCCAGCCTGACCAAGATCGTGAAGATGATCACGGCCAAGGGCTATAAGGAAATTTCACGGAAGAAAACTGAACAGATGCTGATTATCCGGTTTAAGAAAAACAATGTCGTTCTGACTTCGATCCGGTCTGAAGACCGTGAAGCGATGTATATGGTGCTGACCGGGAAGTAATCCAGGAAGGTCAGCCCTGGTTGACAAGCCCTGGATACGACGGCTGAACGTCCGCATAAACGAACCAGGGTCCCGCAGAAAGTACTGTGGGACCCTGCTCAGGAGAAGGGTGTTCCGGAGAAGGTGGGAATTTTAGCGTCTTGCCGACACGCAGGTATTGGCTGAGCTGTAACCGTCGACGTTGAGAGTGCACGATCGGCTGACCGCTGATCTTCTGCATTCATGTTGCTCTTTTCTGGCCATTCAGGGGAGCAGGTTCAGGTGCACAGGTTGAAAAGGCAGCTAGAAAAAGGAGTTGGCACCATAACGGCTCCGAAAGTTCACTGCGCCGTCTTGGTGCGGCCGAAGTGAATCTTATTGGTCGCGCAGGTTAGGACAGGCGCTGGGGTTTCCATAACACTGACGTCCGAATCGACGCAGGTTCATTGTTGGTGCTGTTTCCCGAGACTGCCGTAAAAGGGTCGCAGTCAAGGCAGCCACATGATGCCGTACTCACCCAGGACCTTCTCGAATAAAACGAAAAACTCCGTACAAGACGGAATTTGTTTAGTGGGCGGTATAGGACTTGAAGCTACGACCTCTCGTGTGTGAAATAACATCCACCCCCCTCACCCACAGCCGCCCAGGGTCATACACCGTCACCTAGCGCGCCTTTCCCCCTCTCCCTGTTCACTCAAGGTCGCTCGGAGCCACCTTCGGTTGCAGAAACGGTTGTAAAACCTGTGGTACTTCAACCTCTACTCCCGCTGTCCCCGAGTAGCTGATCCAACGTCAGGGCGGCCTTCTCGCGGTGCGAGGCGTACACGTGCGCGTACGTGTCCAGCGTGAAACTCGGTCGGCTGTGGCCCAGGCAGTCAGCCAGATGCCGCACGTCAATCCCATTCGCGATCAACATGGTCGCGTGGATGTGCCTGAGCGCGTGCAACGTGATGGGCGGCAGACCACTCTCCTTGATCACAGCCTTCCAGTCCCGGTCCAGGTTGCTGGGCGAGATCGGCGTGTCGTCGACCGTCCCGAAGATCAGGCCCTGACCGCCCCAGGTCTCCGGGGCGCTGCAGCCTTCCTCCAGAAAGTAAATCTTCCGGCGCTCAATCAGCACCCGTAGGGTGTCCTCGTTCACGGGAATCTGCCGCCAGCCTTTCTCGGTCTTGGGTTCGTTGAAGGTCAGCTCGCCGCGCCGCATGCCGGTCGTGAAGGCCAGCTGCCTGGACATCGGTTACCTGAAAGCCACGGGCTCACAGCACGAATCGGTCGACTGAACGCCCTTACTGGTGGCGACACCGACCTGGGCGACCCAGTGCACGCTGCAGAGGGCAGGACCGTCACCGCTTCCTTCTGGCATAAGGAAATTGGTGCCATCGTCCTGATTGAGCACCCCGACGGCAGCGAGGCGCATTACTGGCATCTGCGGGACATCCATGTGCGGAAAGGCCAGTACGTCAACGCTGGTGACCTGATCGGCCAGATCGGCAAGGGTGGGCGCGGTCAGTGGTTCGCTTATCTGCACTTCGGTGTTCGCAAGAAGGCTGGCCAGTTGCCGGCTGATTACTGGCCCAGTACGCACATCAAAGACCCGGTGAAGTGTGCCGAGTTCATCCGGGAGCATTACTACGATCTCCTGGCCTGGCTGGAAGCGAGGAACGCGAAAAAGCGGATTGAGGACCTGCAGGCCCAGAGGGGCGAACCAACACGCGTGCTGATGAATGAACAGGAGATCACCGGCCAGCTTGTACAGTTCCCGGCCAACGGCGTGACTGTGAATGCCCGGACGAACCTGGTGCACGTGTACGTAAACGACCCTCACTCGAACGGCGTTCCTTCACTGCCGCCCGGCAAGTAAGGCCAGGTGGCATCAATCGTTTGAAGTCGCTTCCTGAGCCGACTGTTCGCGTAGTTGGTGGGAAATTTCCTTAATGCGGACCAGCAAGGCGGCCTGTTCATCCAGAAATACCGGCGGATGCTGTCGGAGTTGTTTGAGTTGGTCCATGGAGTGCTCATCACCCAGGCTTCTGGCAAGCCTGTATGTGCTCGCCCAGATCCGTGTGATCAGCTCATCCAGCATCCCAGCAGCATGCCTTCTGGCATCTGACCCGCTATAGCCCCCTTCTTCACTGGGCTAAAGGTTGGTCGCATCCAGCCGTAGGGTCTGCTCAACGGCCCTACGATCGCTCCTCATTTTCCAGTCAATCTCGCCAGGTGCTGCGGGGTGGCAAACGCGACAGCCAGCAACGAGTTACAAGCGCCTGTGGATCGGCTTGGGTTGCCCATAGTCCGCTTTCACACGTGCGCTGAGCGCCTGATTGATCGAAGAAAACTCTTTGATCACGGATTGACGCTCATCCGGAGTTTCAGGAGCAGGACCAGCCTGCAAGCTCCGTAAGCGGGCCATCATCTCGTGATCGTCAAGGTCCCGCGCCAGCTTCAAGGCCAGCTCCATGGCTTGTTTCAGGAGTGATGGCGGCATCCTCCATCTTACGGCGTTTATCCGTTGCCTTTGGCCCTCTCCCGGCCCCGCTTCGGTGGGGCCGCGCCCTTAGGAGTTCACCATGACCCAGCAGCCCCATGCCACCCGCGCCGACATCGAAGCCATTTTGAAAGCCCGTCGCCTGGCGTCCGTTGAGGCGGTCAGCATTCCTGCGCTGCCACCTATGAAGACCGATGAACCCAAGATGGTCACCGCGCAGGTCGAATCGTCCCTCACCGAGCTGACGATCACTCAGCCGGCCACCCTGCCAGTCGTGGTCGTCGCGCCTGAACCGAAGGTGGATGACCTGAATGTCGAGGAAATGTTGGAAGATCACCTGCCGATCCTGATTGCCGACGTCATCGAGATCGCTGCGCCACCGTTCCGGTTCGAGGAGGTCGTCAAGCTCGGTCAGTCCGTGTCCGAGGCGGTCAAGATCGGACTGCCCCAGGTACAGAAGCTCGAAGCCCGCGTACTGGTGGTCGCGACCGCACGGTACGTCTGGCGGAAGTACGGTACGCCGCCGAGCATCTGCCTGCCGCGGCTAAGCCTTTCGCCGGGGTCCTGGAGTCGTTCATGGTTTCCGGCATCGAGGCGGCGTACCAGTTTGCCGTGAAGCGCAAGAAGTGACGTGACCGACGTCAACCAACCCGCACCGGCGTAAAAGCCGTACTTCCTGCAGACTTTGCGGATGTCTGGGAGAAGTCCGAACCGGACTTGATGCATGCCTATGTCATAGGGGAAGAGAGGAAGCACAGCAGCTACTTTGTGTGTTGCCCAGGGTGCTCGCAGGTCCTGACCCTGAACACGCAGAATGAAGCCACCAAGCCCCGCTGGACGGAGACTGGCTCGCTAGAGGAAGGCACACTGACCATCCGGGCAAGCATTTGGCACACCCCTGATGGTTGCGGCTGGTATAGCTGGCTCAATCAAGGCATCTTCACGAGTGTCTGACTACTGGACAACTCAGGCGTTTAGCTACCCTTAAAGTTTGCTTATTTAGCAAACATTTCAACTACATTCAAGAAATGGTAATCGTCTATACCGCAGTGCTTGTTGGCCTCAGCCTTCTCGCTTTGTGGTTGTATGTCACCACCCCGGAACGGTTACCCGCACCGCGCCTACGGTCAGCTCCAAAGTATCCAAGAAGGAAGGCACCTCCCGCGTCTTCATGGGAGAGACGGACGCTGATTCGGATGCAAGTTGATCATGCCATTTGAACGAACGTTGACAATCAGCCAGGAGTAGTCCAAAGCCCCACTCCGACCTAATGCCGGGATGGGGCATTTTTTGGTGTGGGAGGATGTCAGCTGTTCGGACGCTTTTCTTTAGGGATCTCCAGTGCAGTTCGGATGCGCAGTCGGATGTTCATGCGGTGGGTTGCCTAGACGGGTCAAGCTGACCCTAGCCACTCTTTCAGTCTGACCCCGCCCCTCACCCCGTGGCCAGAGGTTACACCCATGCCCGCACGCCATCCCGTCCTGCTCAGCACCGCCCTGACCCTCCTGCTCGCCGCCTGCGGTCAACAGCAGGCCGAGCAACCTGCCGAAGTCGATCCCTACGCCAACGGCGCGAATTACCCCTGGTCCTACATCGCCCCTGAAGGCCGCCTCACCACCCTGAGCCTCACCCCCGGCGAGAACAACCTGTACTTCGAACCCATCCTGGCCGCCTCCAACGGCTGGGGTCCCGTCGAGATCGACCGCAGCAACGGCGAACAGGCCGCAGGGGATGGCAGAACACTCTCCATCAACGGGAAGACGTATACCCGCGGGTACGGTGTTCATGCGGGCAGTGAACTACGCTTCAGCCTGAAAGGGACCGGAGCGAACTGCACCCGGTTCACCGCGGATGTCGGGGTAGACGATGAAGTCGGCAAGAAAGGCAAGGTCATCTTCCAGGTGTTCCTGGACGGCGTCAAGGCGTACGACAGCGGGACGATGAAAGGCAAGGACCCGGCCAGACTGGTGGACCTGGACATCACTGGGAAACAGGAACTGAGGCTGGTGGTGACGGACGCTGGGAACGGCATCAACTACGACCATGCTGACTGGGCGCAACCCAAGATCTTCTGCGTGGCCACCACGCCCCCCACGACCCCGAACGTGCAGATGAGCCTGGATCCGCAGGAACTGCTGCTCTTTCACAAGCACAGCGCGAACCTGAAGGCGACCTTCTCGTCAAACGTGAACCTGGGCGGCCCGCTGGATCTTCGCCTGGAAAAGGCCGGCACCTACGGTCTGGATCTGCAACTGGTGACCACCCAAGTGGACTTCAGCGGTCCCGGGACCGCGACACGCGACATTACCATCGCTGCACCCAACGGGTTCACCAACAGGAGTGAGGATTATCGCGCCCCGTACCGGCTGATCGCCAGCCGCAATGGGCAGGACGTGGCGAGCGCGCTGGTAACGATTGACGTGAGGCGCCTGGCCATCACAACACGCTTCGAGCCGGCCTCCTTAAGTGGCCGGGGTGGAGAGACAAAGCGAGTGACGGTCGTCGTGACCATTGATCCTCCTCTCGACGGACCAGTGGGACTTGGCGTGTCCTTCGGATCGCCTGGCATGTGGACGACCAGCATTGCCCAGATCGTGAACATCAGTCCAAGCCGGGGCGATGGTGGGACCATGATGGCCGACATGGACATCCTGTTTATCGACAATCCTGGGATTCCGGATACCGCCCTTGTCAGAACCTTCTTTATGGAGGTGTATGTGGAAGGCATCAGGGGATACCGGACGGCGGGCTACGAGAACCGGTTTGTGTCTCTGGAACTGAGACTCATTCGCTGACCCGTATCAGAACAACTTCAATCCGGGCCACAGTGCAATCGCTGTGGTCCGGGTCATGCTTTTAAGACCTCCTCACTTCAGGTGAGCCGTCAGACTGCCCAGCTTCCATTTTGGGAATGGCTTCTAGCGCCTTGACCCAGCCCACTACTGCGTGTCTGACCGTCAACTTGTTCCTTTCTTCAGGCCATTGCAGCAGATTCATCAACCTGCACCCGGTACTCCAACGGGTATTTCTCCACAACCCAGTCCTGCTCACGGCGGGTCCAGACCAGCAACTGGCCTGCCGCAGTCCCACATGCGGTTCGGGCTGCAGCTGCTGACGCGTAAGGACCGAGGTGCCGCACGATCTCCCCTGTCTGCGTATGAACCACAGTGACGTAGACCTTGGGCGTGTGACAGGGCATCCCGGGAGCCTATCAGCACCATCATCCAGCGATTTCAGCCATCGGTTGCAAAGTCGGTTGTGAGGCCCCGTAACCACTCTTTGTAGCACGAATAACAAAAGGAAAAACCTCGTCTCAGACGAGGCTTAATTGGTGGGCGGTATAGGACTTGAACCTACGACCTCTCGCGTGTGAAGCGAATGCTCTACCACTGAGCTAACCGCCCTGATATTGGTGGGCCCTGCCGGATTTGAACCGGCAACCAATCGGTTATGAGCCGACTGCTCTGACCGTTGAGCTAAGAGCCCTGCCAGAAGCAGACCCAACTCTTGGGCGAGGGGAAGTGTATCAATGCGCCCGGGGGTTGTCAAACCGGCGTATTGTCGCGGTATGCGTGTGCTGCATGTGACGTCGGAGGTCTTTCCGTTCTCGCGTTCAGGAGGGTTGGGCGACGTTCTGGGTGCGCTGCCTGCGGTACAGGGCCTACTTGGCGCCCAGGTCAGCGTGCTCTCTCCCTGGTATGGGTCGCTGGCCGGCACGCCTGAGCAGATCTGGGCCGGCGACGTGGCGGCCGTCGGCCCGGTCCGGGTCGGCGAGATCCGGCAGGATGGCGTGCGCTTTCTGTTCCTGGGCCTGCCGGAGTTCGAGCGCGAAGGGCTGTACCACCCGGACGATGTGTGGCGCTTCTGCGCCTTCGGCCGGACAGCGCTGCCGGTGCTGCGTGCCCTGAACGAAATTCCCGACGTGCTGCACGGCCACGACTGGCAGGCCGGTCTGGTGGTCGCCCACGCCCATGAGGCCGGTTGGCGCAGCGTGTACACTGTGCACAACCTGCAGTATCAGGGCCGCTGGAATCTGGCCGAGGCGCGGAACTGGAGCGGCCTGGGCCCGGAATGGCTGACCCATGAGGGCGCCGAATTTTACGGCGACCTGAACCTGATGAAGGCCGGGTTGATCGCTGCGGATCACGTGACCACGGTCAGCCCCCAGTACGCCCGGGAAATCACGACCCAGCAGTACGGCGAAGGACTCGAAGGGGTGCTGCTGCGCCTGACGCTAGAAGGCCGGCTCAGTGGCATCATCAACGGTCTGGACCAGGAGCGCTGGAACCCGCGCACGGACCCGGATGTGCCGGTCTACAGCGATCTGGCTGGCAAGGCCGCCGCCACGCAGGCGCTGCGTACCGAATTCGGTCTGGATCAGGCCCCGATTCTGGGAATCGTCAGCCGACTGGCCGACCAGAAAGGCATGGACCTGCTGATCGAGGCCCTGCCCCGGCTAGTCCACGACTGGAATGTGGTGGTCCTGGGCGGCGGCGACCCCCTGCTGACCGCAGCCCTGGAGGGCTGGGCCCAGCACCCCCATGTCAGCTTCGCGCAGGGCATGAACGAGGCCCTGGCCCACCGGATCTACGCTGGCTCAGACGCCTTTGCCATGCCCAGCCGCTTTGAGCCTTGCGGGCTGTCGCAGATGATTGCCATGCGCTACGGCACCCTGCCGGTGGTGCGCGAAACGGGTGGGCTGGTGGACACGGTTCCGCCAGACGTGGGCTTCCGCTTTGGGCCGGCCACACCTCAGGCATTGGTCGAGGCCTGCCAGGAGGCGCACGCCGCATTCGAGGACCGCACCGGCTGGGCCGAACGCGTCGCGCGTGGGATGGCCCTGGATTTCAGCTGGGACGGCCCGGCGCGTGACTATCTTGCCCTGTACGAGCGGGTGCTGAAGGCCTGAGCGTCAGGATGTCAAAAATTGGATCAGCGCGGCGTTAAATGCCGCCGGCTGATCGAGGTTGGACAGGTGCGCCGCCCCAGGCAGAACCCTGAGCTCACCGCGCCCGGCCTGCGCGATCTCCTGGGCACGGTCGGGAGGGGTGATCTGGTCATCGCTCCCGACCAGCACCAGCAGGGGGACCTGGAGGGCTTCCAGGGTCTGCCGCTGGTCCTGCCGCGCGGCCATGGCACGTAGGGCCCCGGCGATGCCTGGGCGGGAGGCCGCGCCGATCATCGGCTTGATCCGTTCAAACGTTGCCGGGGCATGCTCGTCACGGGCCAGCTCCAGCAGGAACTCAGGACCCTCGCGCAGGACACGCTCGGCCTGGGCAAGGCGGTCAGCCTGCTTTTCGGGTGGGTCGGCGCGGCAGGTGGTGTCGGCCAGGACCGCATGGCTGAAGCGCCCCGGAGCCTGGGCCAGCATTTCCAGGGCAAGGTAGCCGCCCATGCTGAGTCCAACCAGCGCCAGCGGCTCGTCCGGCAGGGTCTGAAGCAGCTCGCGGGCCGTGTCTTGCAGGCTGGTCATCTGGCCGTCACGGCCTCCAAAGCCCGGCAGGTCAGGCTTCAGGACCCGCAGCCCGGCGTCTCCCAGGGCCCTGGCCTGTTCGTCCCACATGGAGGCGGACAGTGGGTACGCGTGCAGCATCAGGACAGTCGAGGGTCGTGGCATGGCTGCAGGCTAGGAGATCGGGCGGCCCCATGGCCTTGAGCCTCCCTTCAGGCCGGCTGGAGGAAAGAAAAACCCACCTGGAGGTCGCTGGCCGGACGCGCGCGTCCCGAGCCTGTGAACCTCCGAGGAGGACCGCGAGATTACAGCCTGACACCCCGCCAGACATTCACATCCTCCAGTTCCTGGGTACTGATCTCGTGGCCCATGTTGTATTCACGACAGCTCAGCTGCACGCCAAGTTCAGTCGGCAGGGCCTGACGGGCGCGCCCATGATGAATGCCCCGCTTGAAATCCCCGGTGCCGTGCGCCACGAAGACCGGTAGCTGATCCCGCCTGCCGGGGGCTGAAAGTACGGCCGGACTTCGGGCAGGATGCGGCTGCTGAGTATCACCAGCCCCACCACCAGATCGGGTCTGGACAGCGCGACACTCGCACGGATGATCGCCCCCTGCGAATAGCCAAGCTCGAACACCCTGCCGGGGTCAAGATCATGCTGCCGCACCAGCACCAGCAGAAAATTAATCAGGATCTGACGGCTGGCCTCTGCCTCGTGCAGCACGATCACGGGCTCCGGCAGGAATGGCACGCGGAAAAAGCCGTAGGAGCCGGAGCGGATTTCAGGGGAGCACACACTGATCATCGTCAGGCGCGGAACTGGCCTGGGCGCCAGGGCCAGCAGGCTGGTCTCGTCGACGCCTGCGCCATGCAACAGCACCAGAGCCGGGCAGGCCCCCGGCTCTGAGGTGGGTGAACAGTGGTGGTCAGCTCCGCTCCTCCGCGCCTGGCCGTCACCCGCCGCCTGTTCCTGTGAAGTTCCCTACCGCAAAGCTCAGGCGGTTCGCCGACGGGTCACGCACCTCGAGACCGTCAGCCCTCTGCGTAAAAGCTACGCCGGCCGCCTGCAGCCGCTGCGCTAGATGCTCCAGATCGGAAGCGGCAAGCAGCTGAAGGTGCATGCCCTCCAGCCGGGCGCTGCCTTCCGGGGCGGGCGCCCCTCCTTCGCTCTGCCAGGTATTCAGGCCAAGGTGATGGTGGTACCCACCGACTGAGATGAACAGGGCGCCGGGCCAGCGGGCCACGACGTCAAAACCCAGCACCTGCCGGTAAAAAGATTCCGTGGCGGCAAGGTCGCCCACGCGCAGGTGAACATGGCCCATTACGGTGCCGTCAGGTAGCCCGTCGAACGGCCGCTCGGCCCCGGGCTCCGAAAGCAGCCCCGGAATATCGATAGGATCGCTGGCCATCCGGACCTGATCCAGGTCCCACTGCCACTCGCTGCGGGGGCGGTCGCGGTAGACCTCGATGCCATGACCATCCGGGTCACTGAGATAAAAAGCCTCGCTGACCAGATGGTCGCTCTGCCCAACGCGCAGGCCCAGCTTGGCGACGTGCCGCACCCAGCGGCCCAGGTCGGCGCGGGTGGGCAGCAGCACCGCGAAGTGATACAGGCCGCTTGAGCCTGCAGGCGCAGGTCGCGCTCCGGGGCGGCCGGTGAGTTGTAGCAGCGGCAGGGCACCAGCACCGAGCGTGGCCGTTCCGGGCTGCTGTTCAAGGACCGCCATGCCCAGCACCTGCTGGTAAAAGGCGACGCTTCGTTCCAGGTCACTCACACTGAGGTCGACTGGGCCCAGGGTCAGCTGTTTGGGAAGGCGATCAGGAGGAAGGGAAAGCTGAGGCTGCGTCATATGGCGGACCTCCGGTGCACGGGGCGGGACGAGTTGAGCGTTCTTCCCTGGGCGTGGGGCAGTGACGGCAGGTTACTGGTGACGGGCGAGCACGTGGTCCAGAGCGTAGCGGCCCGCGCCACTCAGCGCGAGGGCCACCGTTGCCGCCACCAGGGCGAGGGGGAATTCCATGCCGCCCGCGCCCAGAAAGCCGGCGGGCAGGTGCACAAGTACCAGGGCACTCAGCATTACCAGGGCCAGCAGCCCTGCGACAGGCCGGGTCAGGAGCCCGGCGACCAGGGCCACACCACCCAGAAGTTCCAGCGTGGCCACCAGAGGCGCGACCAGCCCGGGAAGCGGTACGCCCATCTGGGTAAAGGCCTGCGTGGTTCCAGGCAAGGTGTAAAGAAAGAATTTCTGGAAGCCGTGGGCGATAAAGATCGCGCCAATCGCCACCCGCAGCAGCGCCAGTGCGAGGTCGATACGGTGGGCAGTCGGAAGGGAAGCAGTGGTCCGGGTGGTCATGGGTGTCTCCTTGCTTGAGATGATTGTCGAGGGAACGATTGCTGTTTGAACAGATAGTTCAGCGAAGTGAGCCTTCAAGAATGAATATCTATACCTGGCCTGGAGCAGACGCCTCGGCCAGAAGGTCCAGCAGCTGTTGCAGGCGCTGCGCACCCAGGTGACCGAACTGACGGTGATGCAGTTCTTCCAGGGGATCGTCAAGCTCCCCAACCACACGCAGGCCCTTCCCGGAGATACGGGTGGACCACGCGCCGGTCGTGATCGCTGCGCAAACGCTCAACCAGCTCCTGTTTTTCCATACGGTCAAGCAGCCGGGTGACATCGGGGTCCTTGTTGATCAGCCGCGCGCCAATCTCCCCACAGGTCAGGCCCTGCTCGCCGGAACCGCGCAGAATGCGCAACACGTTGAACTGGGTGATGCTGAGCCCCGCGGCTTTCAGCATCACCTCTGACTCGTCACGCATGCGCGTGGCCAGAAGTTGCAACGCCAGATACTCCTCGTGCTCCAGGCGGGTAGAAGAGCTGGACTGTTGGGGAACCGAAGGCGTGGGCATGACAGGTCTCCTGAGGATCAGATCGAGCTGGGTACAGCTTACTCGTGATCACGACTATTGTCAAGAGGAATATCTCTCCTGATGTAGTCCTGGGAGTGAAGGCGTCTCTGCCGGCGCCGCAATACTCCTGTTCCTCCAAGGCCCCTGCTAGGCTCCGGGAGTGACGTTCACCCTCTCCCCTGTCCGTCCCGAGGAGCTTCCTCCCGTCTTTGCCGCCCTGTACGGCGCGCCTCAGGAGGCAGTGGCCTGGATGGCAGATGAACTTGAAGCCGCCTGGATCGCCCACGGAGAAGAAGGCGAGGTCTTGGGAGCGGTGGGGCTGCGTCCCAGCCCGGCTCACGGCTCGGAGGTGGTGGGCGGGGCGCTGTTCGGCCTGCACGCCCTGCAGGTCGCCTCGGCCCTGGCCCTGCAGGCCCGGCAGGACGGGGGGCCGGTCTACGCTTTCGCGGACGGCGGCATGCTGAGTGCCCGGGCGCTGGAGGCCGCTGGTTACCGCGAGGTGGCTGCCTACCGCCTGCTGGCCGGCCCCACCCCACAGGAAGCTGCTGCGCTGCCCGGCGGCCTGACGCTGCACTCCCTGTCCGAGGTGCCGGATATCGCCATCCGCCTGGACGCCCTGGGCACGTACGAGGACCGGATCGGTCACCACGCCGTGATCCCTCAGGCGGCTGCGGACGACGCCGGTGGCTTTGACCCCACCCTCAGCCTGATTGCGCTGGACGAACAGGGCCACGCCGCCGGAATCTGCCGCGCCGCGCCGGAAGAAGGGTACGTGCGCATCGACGCGCCAGGGGTTCGTCAGGACCTGCGCGCGACCAGCCTGCGTGCGGCGCTGCTGCTGGGGGTCTGCGCTTTGGCCCGCGACCGGGGCTTCGAGCACGTCAGCGTCGAGAGCTGGGGAGACACGGCAGAGGAACTGGCCGCAGATCTGCAGCTGGGACTGGGCGTGGAAATTGAAAATCCCATCTACGCTGCAGGCTGATGGCTCCTGGCGCCGGGCAGGATAGGATCAGGTACGTGAATCTCGCGGTGGTCCTGGTCTCTCCGAAAACGCCCGGCAATGTGGGGGCAGCAGCGCGCGCCATGCTGAACATGGGGGCCAGCGATCTGCGTATCGTGGCCCCACGCTGCGACTATCTGGATTCGCAGGCGCTGGCCATGGCTGTGCACGCCGCCGACCTGCTGCGGGGCGCCCGGGTGTTTCCCACGCTGCGCGAGGCCCTGAGCGACCGCGACCTCAGCGTGGGAACCAGCGCCCGCCTGCGCGCCGACCTGCCCGCCCCGCGGCATCCTGCGCTGGTCCGGCCGCTGGTACGGCAGGCGGCGGCGCCCGCCCTGGTGTTCGGCCCCGAGGAAACCGGCCTGATCAACAGCGACCTGGAGCAGTGCCAGGTCACGGTCCGCATTCCGACCGGTGACTACGCCAGCCTGAACCTCTCGCAGGCCGTGCTGCTGGTCTGCTACGAGTTCCTGCAGGGTCAGGACGAACCCCCGCCGATCAGCCGCAAGACCGCCACCCGTGAGGAAATGGAAGCCATGTATGGCCACCTTCAGGAAACCATGCACCTGATCGGCTACACCGACGCGGTGCGGGCCCGGCACACCCTGCGCCTGTGGCGCGCCCTGCTGGACCGCGGCCTGATGAGCAGCGCGGAGAGCCGACTGTTCCGCGGCTTTCTGCGGCAGGTCAGGTGGAAGGTGGAAGACGCCGCTGCGCGGGGCACCACGGCGGCGCGCTCCGGGGCTGCCGACGCCGCACCTGCACACGAGGACTGAAGCAGGTGTCCGTGTCCACGCTGTGAGAGGTGTGACGGCGCTGATGAGCCGCGCTCCGTATGCTGGGGGGGTGCCCGAGTCCCCTGCCCTGCCCGCCGCGTTGCCCGTCACGCCCCCGCCTGCCCCGGCGGGAGGCCAGCTGTCGGACCGCGTGCGGCTGGTGCGCAATGTCCTGCCGCCCCTGATTCTGCTGGTGGTCGTGGTGGTCGAGGCCCTGATCCTGCAGTTGCGGGACCAGACCCTGGAGATCTGGGCGCACCTGCTTTTTTACGGCCTTCTGGGGCCTGCCGTGACGTTTTTCAGTGTGGAATGGATCGCGGAGGGCACCCGCGCCCGGGAACGCGCCGAGCGGGAACTGCGGGTGCTGTATGGGCAACTCTCCGCCTCGCATGAGCGGCTGCGGGCCGTGCAGGAACTGATGCGTGACCTGACCGACGCCCCCGACATGGGCGCGGTGGTGGAAGTGGCGGCGCGCGGCGCGGTGCGCGTGACCGGCGCGACCCACGCCACCCTGAGCGTCCCGGGAGGGCTGAGCGGCACCGCACGCGGCCAGACGCTGCTGGCCACCCCTGGGGCCGAGCTGCACCCCCTGACGGTCAGCATTCCCGGGGGCGGCGCCCTGGCACTACATTTCGAGCTGCCGCCCGCCCCGGAGACCGAAGCGCTGGCCCACGCCCTGGCGGCCGAGGTGGCCAATGGAGTCGAGGCCGCGCGTCAGCGCACCCTGGACCTGATGACGCTCTACAGCGTGGACCAGAGCATCCGTGCCGAGCGCAACATGCGCCGGCTACTTTCCAGGGTCACCCGCATCATGGCCGAGCGGCTGGGCACTGAGGCCCGCGCGGTGTATCTGAGCGACCAGGACGGCGTCCTGCGGCTGGAGTACGCCCAGGACCGCCGGGGTGAGTCCGGCGGCGGCAACCCGGCACCCACCTTCGCGCAGCGCGTGGCCAGTGCTGGCACGCCGCTGCTGGCCGAAGGCACCGAGGCGTCGGAGGTGTTTCCCGAAGCCCAGCGCGTCCTGGGGCTGCCCATGCGCGACGAGGACGGACTGGTCGGCGTCCTGATGCTCGGAGACGGCCAGAACCAGGCGTTTGACGAGGCGCGGGTCCCGCTGCTGGCCCTGATGGCAGGGCAGGCCACCCTCGCAGTGCGCAACGCACGTGCCCACGTGTATTCCGAGGAACTGGCCATCAGCGACGAGCGCGCCCGGATCGCCCGTGAAATTCACGACAGCGTGGCGCAGTCGCTGGCTTTTGCGGCGCTGAAGCTGGACATCGTCACCCGCCAGATGCACCGCGACCCCGTGCAGGCCGAGGCGGAGGTCCGTGCAGCCTCCGCGTTGCTGCGCGAGCAGATCCGCGAGGTCAGGCGCAGCATCTTTGCGCTGCGTCCTATTGATCTGGAACGCTACGGCCTGCTGGAAACCGTGCGCCGTTATGTCGAGGACTTCGGCGAGCAGAACAGCCTCAGAGCCACCCTGACCGTGACCGGAGACGTTCATCTGTCGCCCAGCGACGAGGCGGTGGTCTTCCGGCTGCTTCAGGAGAGCCTCAACAACGTGGCCAAACACGCCCAGGCCAGCGAGGTACGGGTCAGCCTCCACGGCGGAGCCCACCTGACCCTGCGGGTTCAGGACAACGGCGTGGGCTTCAACCTTGAGCAGATCAGCGGCCGGGTCAGCAGCGCTGGCGGGCTGGGCCTGCTGCAGATGCGCGAAAGGGTCGAAGCGCGCGGGGGCCATTACCGGGTCCTGTCCTCGCCGGACCACGGCACGCTGGTCGAAGCCGAGATGCCCCAGGCCTGATTTTCCTATCTGGCTGCTTCCAGCCGAATCCGTGTCCTGAGCCCGACCAGAGCTCTATGCCTGGCAGCCTTCCAGGTAGAGAAGCTCAGCCACTTCCTTGACACGCTGCTGATCTGTCACAGATGGCTGGACCGTCGCCGCCTTCACCGGAACTTCACACCCAGCCCGGCAGCGCCTACTTCACCCGGCCTGACAAAGCTCTTGCATTGCTCTGGATAAATAGAAAGACCAGGGAAGGGTCCTCACTGTCTTCAAACGCTGACTTAACATTTGCAATTAACATCCGCCGTAACATTTTCATGTGAATGGAAATTTTGTCACTTTTCGGATGCCTAGACAACAAGAAATTGAATCTTTTCTCATGCGTGCTACAACCACCCAGTCGGCAAAACATAGTTCCACATGAAGTTTCTGCATCCCACCCGGAGGTTCAGATGAAGACACCTATTGTTTTGAGCACGATTGGACTCAGCCTGCTGTTGGCCGCCTGCGGACAGCCCAGCACCCCCAGCGCCAGCACCCCCAGTGAGGCCTCCCAGGCCAGCACCGCCACCCCCATCCTGGGCACCAGCAACCCCGAAGCCATCCCGGGGCAATACATCGTCGTGTTCCACGACGACGCAGCCAGCCTCAGCGCCCAGGATGCAGGTGGCCTGATCAGCAGCCTGAAGCTCGACCCGCAGGGCGTCACGGTGCAGCACATCTACAGCCAGGCCCTCAGCGGCTTTGCGGCCAAGCTCAGCGCCCAGAACCTGGCAGCGCTGCAGGCTGACCCGCGCGTCAAGTACATCGAGCAGGACGGCATGATGCACGCCACCGCCACCCAGAACTACGCCACATGGGGCCTGGACCGCATCGACCAACGCAGCCTGCCCCTGAGCGGCACCTACACGTACAGCACCACCGCCAGCGGTGTAAAGGTGTACATCATCGACACCGGCATCAACACCTCGCACACCGACTTCGGCGGGCGTGCGGTGTGGGGGACCAACACCACCGGCGACGGCAACAACACTGACTGCCAGGGACACGGTACCCACGTGGCCGGCACGGTAGGCGCAAACACCTGGGGCGTGGCCAAGGCCACCCGCCTGATCGCGGTCAAGGTGCTGAACTGCAGCGGATCCGGCACCAACTCCGGCGTGATCGCCGGTGTGAACTGGGCAGTGAGCAACAAGGGCAGCTCGACCGCCGTGGCCAATATGAGCCTGGGTGGCGGCTACAGCCAGGCAGTCAATGACGCCGTCAACAGTGCAGCCAGCAAGAACTTGGTGATGGTGGTCGCCGCCGGCAACGAGAACCAGAACGCCTGCAACGTCTCCCCTGCCAGCGCCGCCAACGCCATCACGGTCGGCAGCACCACCAACACCGACGCCCGCAGCAGCTTCTCGAACTACGGGTCCTGCCTGGATATTTTCGCGCCGGGCAGCAACATCAAGAGCACCTGGATCGGCAGCACCACCGCCACCAACACCATCAGCGGAACCAGCATGGCCTCCCCGCACGTGGCAGGTGCCGCCGCGATCCGCATCGCCAAGGGCAACACGACCACCAGCTCGGTCACCGGCGCCATCATCAACAACGCCACCACCGGCAAGGTCACCAGCGCCGGCACCGGCAGCCCCAACCGCCTGCTGTACTCCTTCTGAACAGCGCATTTTTAAGATAGAGAGGGCCCGAATAACGGGCCCTCTCTGTTTGGTTGGTACATGGCCTGGGACCGCCGGTAGCCGCAGAGGCAAGTCGGGAAAAACAGGACTGTGCCCGCCCCTCAAACCAGCTGGACGTAGACCACAGAGAGCCCTGATCACCTGCCTTCCCGCTGAAGCTGTTCCGAGATGTTCGATAACCGGGTCAGAATCCCCTGTTCAGTTCAGGACCCGCCGTCCAGGCACGTCCAGTACAAAGGCAGGAATGGGTACCTGTGCGCGGACGTCCCAGGCGTCCTGCATCACGTAATGCCCGCTCATGCGCCCCGGCGTGGCTTCCAGGGTCACAAAGGAATCGTAGACAAAAGCGCCCCCGGGTGGCAGCACCGGCTGCTCTCCGACCACGCCCTCGCCGTCCACGCTGGTGTGGCGTCCCGTGGCGTCCAGGATGTCCCAGTGCCGGGCAAGCAGCTTCCAGGTCTGGTCGCTGTGGTTTTCAATCCGAATGACATAGGTGAACACCTGACGGCCCTCACGGCTTCGCGGGCCCAGATGCTGGACCTCCACATTGACGCGAATGTCGGGTTCAGGACTGTCCGGCTCAGGGACGTCGGGAAACTGGGTCATGCGGCCAGTTTACGGGCAGGCTGCACGGGCGCAAGTCAGCCGGCAGTAGACTCGGGCGAATGAGCGAAATCAACCAGGACTTTCTGTTTGCCCTGCTGCGCGAGGCCGCACCCAGCGGTTTCGAGCGCCGGGCCGCCGACGTGTGGCTCAAAGAAGCCGCCACCTTTGCCCGGACCAGTGAGGACCACTACGGCAACGTATACGCCGAACTGGGCCCGGAGGGTGCCCCGGCGATTATCCTGACCGGCCACCTGGACGAGATCGGCCTGATGGTCAGCCACGTGAACGACCAGGGCTTCCTGCATGTGCTGCCGCTGGGCGGCTGGGACCCGCAGGTGCTGGTCGGTCAGCGTGTGCGCCTGCTTGCCCCGGAGGGTGACCTGATCGGGGTGATCGGCAAAAAAGCCATTCACGTGATGGATGAGGACGACCGTAGCAAAGCCAGCAAGCTTGAGGATCTGTGGATTGACGTAGATATGACGGCCGAGGACGCCCGAAATCGCATTCCGGTAGGCACGGTCGCGGTGATTGAACAACCGACTGTGATGGTCGGGAACAAGATCGTCAGCCGGGCGCTGGACAACCGGGTGGGCGGATTCATTGTGCTCGAAGCCCTGCGCGCGCTCAAAGACGTGGACCTGAAGCACCGCATCGTGGCAGTGGGCACCAGCCAGGAGGAGATCGGCTCGTACGGCAGCAAGACCGCCGCCCACCGGATGCGGCCTATCGCCGGCGTGGCGGTGGATGTCACGCACGAGACGACCCAGCCTGGCGTGAAGGCCGAGAAGTACGGCGTGGTGCCGTTTGGCAGCGGCGCGAACCTCACGGTGGGCGCCATGGTCAGCCCGGTGATTTTCCGGCAGATGAAAGAAGCTGCCGAGCGCGAGGGTATTCCCTACAGCGTCTCGGCCAGCCCCCGCCTGACTTTCACGGACGCGGACACCATGATGCTCTCGCGTGAAGGTGTGCCCGGGGCCGTGGTCAGCATTCCCAACCGCTACATGCACAGCCCCAACGAGATGGTCGATGCCAGAGATGTCAAAGCCTGCATTGACATTATCGTGGCGTGGGTACGCGGCCTGGAGGAAGGCAGCAGTTTCCTGCGGTAAAGCCAGGAGCAGGCAGAAGGGCGCCCGTCATGGATGACTGGCGCCCTTCTTGCGCTCAGGCCGGTTGAGCTTCTGTCAGGACCGCCCCTGCGTCTAGGACCTCGTCAGGTACGCCCTCCAGCGCTGCCCGCACGACCTCCAACCCGGTGCCCTCGCGGTGGCCCTGTTCCGACAGGGTGCGTTTCCAGTGGCGTGCTCCAGGCTGACCGGCAAACAGACCCAGGGTGTGCTTCATCATGCGGTTCAGGGGTTGGCCAGCAGACAGCTGCCCCGCGACGTAGGGCAGGAACGCTTCGATGGCCCCGCGGCGGGTGACCGGAACGCCTGACTCCCCAAAAATGTCCTGATCTGCCGTGGCCAATAGGAATGGGGTCTGGTAGGCGGCGCGGCCGATCATGACGCCGTCTGCCCAGCTCAGCGCGCGCCGGGTCTGCGCCAGGTCCAGTACGCCGCCGTTGAGGACCACTGTCAGGTGCGGGAAGTCGGCCTTGAGCTGCTCGACCACCTCATACCGCAGCGGCGGAATTTCCCGGTTCTCCTTGGGAGACAGGCCTGAAAGCCAGGCCTTGCGGGCGTGCACGATGAAGGTCTGGCAACCCGCAGCCTCCACTGTCCGCACAAAGTGGGTCAGGTGCTCGTAGCTGTCAAGATCGTCAATACCGATACGGTGCTTGACCGTCACCGGCAGGCCGGTGGCGCCGCGCATGGCCTCCACCGCGCGGGCCACCACGTCCGGCGCACCCATCAGGCAGGCACCGAACGAGCCGCTGCTGACCCGGTCACTGGGGCAGCCACAATTGAGGTTGACCTCGTCGTAGCCGTAGTCCTCGGCCATGCGGGTGCACTCAGCCAGGGCTGCTGGGTCACTGCCGCCCAGTTGCAGGGCCACCGGGTGCTCTACACGGTCAAATCCCAGGTGGCGATCGCGGTCGCCGTGCAGAATGGCGCCGGTGGTGACCATCTCGGTGTACAGCAGCGTGCGGCGGGTAAGGGTGCGGTGAAACACCCGGCAGTGCCGGTCCGTCCAGTCCATCATGGGCGCCACACTCAGCCGGTGAGGGGGCAGGGTCCGGGAGGGGCGGGAGGCGGCAGACATAGACTCGGCAGTTTACGGCACAGGTCTGGTGCCACACCAGCGACAGACACCCCAATCGCAACAGAGACCGCACGGCACAAGACGCTGGCGGTCTGGGCCGGTTCAGCTCATGGGTTACCCTGGCTTCCTCGCGCCAGCGCCGGGCACGGGCTTCCTGTTCGGCCAGAAGTAATCGCGTCAGTGATTCGTCCATCGCCGCAGCCTGAGGCCAGGCTGCTGGAAATGCACGCACGACATTCAAGCAGCAGAATGTCAGACTGGCCTCATGCCCGCTGCACCCCCGACCGCCGCAACGGTCACCTCGTCGGCGCTGGCAGCGTTTCTGCTCAGTCCCGCTTCTCAACCGTTGATCAGTGCTTTCCTAGGTCAGGAATGCACCGTCAGCGACGCGGCGGCGTTGACTGGGGTCAGCGTCAACACCACGTCCAAACGGGTGCAGCGTCTGCTGGCTCTCGGTTTCCTTGTTCATGGACAAGGGACCCGGCGGGCCGGACGTCAGGTGCCCACTTACCATTCGGCTGCCGCCAGCTATTTCATTCCCTACGATCTCGCCCCCACGATACGCAGGAGGCCCAGCAGGAAGAATTGGAGTGGGCCGGCGCTGCCGAGTTCGCCCGCAATGTGGCGCGGGCCCGGTTGAGGGCCACGAGTAGTTACGGGCGTCACATGCAGCGCCGCAACGACGGCGCAGTGGATTTCCTCTCCGCGCTGGGTCCAGGTCAGTTGCTGCCCCCGGACCATCCCGAACTGGGTCCGTTGTTTACCCTGTGTGAGCCGGAAATCTGGTTCAGTGCTGACGATGCCCGGGCCCTGGAACAGGAACTCCGGGAACTGTACAGCCGTTATGGTCAGCGCCAGGGTCCCCGCCCCTACCTGCTGAAGCTAGGCATTGTCGAAAAGGTGTCGTCAGCGATCTGAAGTCTGGGTCCCGGCATCGAACGTCGTGCCACTTCCATCCCGGTCCAGGGTGTCGCCCTGCGGGACCTCGCTGCCCTGTCCGGCCTGGTCCCCTGCCGTGTCGATACCGGTACGAACGTACTGTTCAGCATCCCCGGCGCGCTCGCTCATGTTATTGCCGGCGTCCTCGGGCAGGCCGCCCTGACGGTCTTTGGGATCGTGGGTCATAGCGACACTTTCGGGCGCCAGCCGGTGCGGGTGGTGAGGGAACGATGGAGCTTCACTGGCCAATGGGTCTTAGTAAGGCAGGAAACGGGCTGCCATGCGGATAAAAGACCAGGAACCCATTCGGATGGCCCAGGGCGAGCCGTTCACTTGGTCCCGCAGACCTGAAATGCAGGAAAAACTGGAATAAGGACGATCGCTGCGAAAGCCACATCCCCAACGCTGGAACGGAAGCCAGACCGGAACAGCACCTCCACTCCACGAGAAGCAGCGCCGTGCGACAACACTCGCAGAAGCAAACGTGTAATCCAGAAGTGTGCATTCTGCCTGCTCTGCTGCGGGGCGCTGTGGGTCCCTTCTGGCCGGGCCGAACCCTGAATCCGTGACAGAACCCAGCCGGAATGCGTATTAGTTCACAGCGAGCCGGCAGGGTTTACACTCGCTTATGGAAACCGTGAAAGCGGCGTCCCATCCTCCGGCCGTTTCCCTGTATGGCCGGACGCGTGAGCTGCAATCCATCCTGCTGATGTTGCGCAGCGGCACGCGGATCGTGACCCTCCGTGGCCCTGGAGGCATCGGCAAAACGGCCCTGGCCTGCCTTGTGGCGCATCAGGTCCAGGCTGAATACGACGACGTTTTCTTCGTCGATCTGTCTGCTGTCCGGGAGCCACAACAGGTTCTTGGAACCGTGGCGGCCACCTTGCCTGCCCCAGAGCGCCTGGAGACCGCGCTCTCCACCCTTGCACGGGCTGTGGGGGGGCGGCGGGTCCTGCTGATTCTGGATAATTTCGAACAGGTGCTGGGGGCTGCAGGCGACCTGCCTGAGTTGCTGGCCAGAGCGGAGAGCCTGCAGCTGCTGGTCACCAGCCGGGCCGCACTGGGCCTGCATGATGAGTCCGAATACCCTCTGGAGCCACTGCCTCTCCCTGCACGCGGCAAGCCGCTGGAGGACAGCCCGGCAGTAGCCCTGTTCGTTCACCGGGCCCGGGCCGTCCAGCCGGAATTCACGCTGTCGGACGAGAACGCCCGGGACGTGGTTGCCCTGGTCAAGGCGCTTGAGGGTGTACCGCTGGCCATCGAGCTGGCCGCTGCGCGGCTGCGGAGCTTCACGCTGCGCGACCTCAGAAGCAGGCTCGATCATCCCCTGGCCTTTCTGAAAGCCGACTTCCGTGACCGTCCGGAGCGGCTGCGTTCTCTGCGGGCCGCCGTGCAGTGGAGTTACGACCTGCTGAGCCAGGAGGACCGGGAGGTTCTGGAATGCTGCGCCCTGTTCAAGGGCAGCTTCACCCCGGAGGCCCTGGTGGTGGTATGGGGCGGCCCGGACGTGTTGGACAGGGCCGAAGCGCTGCTGGAACAGAGTTTCCTGCAGCGGGTCTCCGGCCCGGCCACCCGCTGGAAGATGCTGCAGCCCCTGAGGGAGCTTGCTCTGGAGCACCTGGCTTCAAGCAGCCGCGCCGACGCCTGGCGCGAGCGGCACTCGCGGCACTACCTTTCGGTGCTGCCACAGCCCGGCCATGGAGCGCCGGGCACGCCCGAGGACGTCCGCGAGCGGTACCTCCCGGATTACCTCAATATGCGCGCCGGTCTGGTCTGGGCGATCAACCATCAGCAGGCTGAACTGTCATTGCGGTATCTCGGGGGCATCCACCTGATCTGGGTTCCCTTCGGCTACTTTCAGGAAGGTCTGCAACTGTGCCGGCGCGTTCTGGAACTCCCGGCGGACCAGCACAGGCATCTGCGGCCCAGAGCGCTGCACACCATGATGGAATGCCTGCTTCCCACCGGCGACACCGAAGCCTTCACCAGCTGCGCGCGGGAGCTGCTGGAGGTGAGCTTGGAGCAGAGAAACGTACTGCAGGAGTTGTACGGTCACCTGGGGCTGGCCATTGGTGAGCACTGGCGGGGCCACAATGCCGAATCTGTGCGCACGAATCAGAACCTGATCCGGCGGTGCAGCGAACTGCTGGCCCTGCCCCCGGGGAAGCGGCCAGCGGCCATCACGGACGCCCTGCTGCATCAGGTGTGCAACAACGCGCTGAACAATGCCACCTTCGGCCTGCTTGAACTGGGCGAGTATGAACTGGCTCTCCAGTACGCCAATGACAGCCTTGCCAAAGCCCGGCAAGCCGGTATCTCCACCCATCTGGCCCACCACGACATCGTCGGCAATGCCCTGTGCCACCTGGGGCACTACCGTGAAGCGGCCGAGGCTTATCTTGTTAGCCTGAAATTTGCGCTGGAAAAAGAGTTCCCGCCCCTGATTTCCATCAATGCCAGGGGGCTTGCGCTGGTCATGATGAGGGTCGGCCGACCCGAACTGGCTGTCCGGTTTTTTGGCGCTGGCTGGCGAATGGGACCTGCTGGCGCGGGACGTTATATGGAAGCGTTGTACAGCCGCGCCACCGCTGAGTTGCGCGAGCAGCTGGGCAAGAAATCCTTTGAAAGTGAGTGGAATGCGGGTCAGCATCTGCCCCTGACCACCCTCGGGGACGCCGCGTTCGCATTCGCACGTTCCCTGCAGACGGCGCCTGAGAGGAAAGCAGACCCATTCAGCGCTGTCCCGGAAACGCCTGCACCCGCCGAGCTGACCGGCCGTGAGCTGGAAGTTCTGGCCCTGCTGGTTCAGGGACACCCCGACCGGCGGATTGCCAAGCTCCTGAACATCAGTCCCGGAACCGTCAGCAAGCATGTCGGGAGCATGCTGGGCAAACTGGGGCTGCGCAACCGCGTGGAGCTTGCCCGCTGGGCCATCGAACGCCATATGTACGAGTGACCTGACCCATAGGGAACCACCGTGCTTCGTGGCCTGAACCCGTGTGGAAGGCAGGCATCTGCGGAACAGGCCGGAGCAGGATGCTTCCCGCTGCCGGAAAGACAGGTCCGTCTTCCAGCAGAACCGGTGACCTGCAGCCCCGGCGCAGGAAGCGGGCAAGCTGTGTGCTCCGATAGGCAGCTCTGGAATGCCGCTCGGCTGCGCACGGCAACGCAGCGTCATGCGACCGTTTTCGGCGTGCAGTTCGGCTGGGACAGGATCTCAGCAATAGCGAAAGTTCTGGCCAGACGTCACCCCCCCAATTCTGTCAGGGGTCACATCTCCCTACCCCCCCGAGCACTGGCGATGCCCCGAAGGAGGCCGTCCGACTACCGTATGGCATCGGACCAGCCAGGAGCCGTCCTGATGGTCGCGGTCCGCCCCGCGTTCTGAGCTCTCACCCGCACAAGGAGTGTCTGTATGCGCGCCGAATTCGACCCGACCCTGAACGGTGGCCTGGACAAACTGAACCGCTATCACCGCGAGGCCGCTACCGAAGCGGCGCTCAGGGCAGGGACTGTTCGGCAGACCATCAGCCTGTCGGTGCGGGTGCGTGCGGCCGTGCGTCAGATCCGTCAGCTGCTTCATCTGCCGGTGGCTGCGGCCCCTACCATGGACAACTCCGGGTGACGGTCCTGCGTGGGCCTGCCTGTCCCAGGCTGCCCGGCCAACTTTGACCCATACGCGCAGGCCTGGCCCCCATGGCTCGGTACAGCGGGCCAGCTGCCAGTGCCGGTGCAGAAAAGGGGCGTTGGCTCTGGCTCATGGACCGAATGCAAGGAAGACGTGATGGTTCCGGCACCACTTGCCGGATGCGTAGAGCGCCACACGGACGGCAACGTTCCGCGGCGGCCAGACGAGGAGAACCCGGATGACAGGAACATTGGAGCAGACCCAATCCATGGCCACCAGAGAATTCATGGGACGGTACGCGCAGGCGTTGCAGGGGCCGAAAACCCCGGAACGGCTCAACGAACTGATTGCGGACGACACGCTTCTCAGGCACATCGCAGAAGCCGAAGCGGCACTTCCCGGATACACCATTGATGTGGAAGATCTGGTCATCGAGGGTAGCAAGGCTGTGCTGCGCGGTCGACTTTGCGGCGTGCAACGCGGCGAGTTTCATGGCGTACCACCGACCGGACGGGAGGTGAATGTGCCGATCTTCGTGATGTATGACGTGCAGAACGGCCGAATCACGCGGCACTGGATGATGCTCGATACCCTGGCCATGATGCAGCAGCTTGGTGTGGTCAGCGCATAGGGCGGCCAGCTGGACGCTCAGCAGCTGCGGCCGTCCAGTGGTCAGCTGACCAGACCTGCAGTCAACAAGGGCAGTCTGCAAGGCCAGGACACCGCGTTGACTTTCCCTTCGCAGGGTCCCGGCTTACTGATCTGAGCGTAAGTCGGTAGCATTCCTGACGCCGAAAGTATCCCTCTGAAGGGCGCTTTCTGGCCGTCGCCGTTACGGATCAACGCACAGATCAGTAACTAAGCCTGACTCAGGCGATCAGCGGGTGCAGCTGGCCAGCGCTGACCAGCGCCAGCCAGTGCAACGCGCGGCTGGCCGAGACATACAGCAGCCGGCGTTCGTACTCGGTGCTGTCGTCATAGGTTTCGGTGTCGGCGCTGGCCACGATGGCCGCGCTGAATTCCAGGCCCTTGGCCAGGTTCACCGGCAGGATGACCAGTCCGCCCTTGAAGCGGTGCTCCTGGGTGGTGATGGGTTGCGCGTCGGTATCAAAGTCGCGCAGGGCCTCGCTGAGCCGTTCGGCGTCCAGGCCCCGGCGGGTCACGATGGCGATGTTGGTGTGCCCGGCCGCCTGCGCGTCCTTGACTGCCCGTGCGATCAGTTCGAGTTCATTGCCCCCCTGGTAGCGCTGCACCTCGGCACCGTCGCGGTCCACTCCCTGCACGTCGGCAGCGCGGTTGTAGGTGCTGGCAATGCGGGCACCCAGTTCGGTGATCTGCCGGGTGGAGCGGTAGGTGCGGCTCAGGGTCAGGGTCTGCGCCCCAGGCAGCACCCCACGCACGGCGTCCCAGGTATTGGGACCCTTGTAGCCGTGCATGCCCTGGTTCATGTCGCCCAGCGCCGTCAGGTGACCCTGGCGGGTGGCGCGGCCCAGCAGCGCGTACAGCAGTGGACTGTAGTCCTGCGCCTCGTCCAGTACCACATGGTCGAAGGGCTCCAGGGTACGGCCCACGGCCCGCCCGATTCCGCCCATGAAGGCCTGCATGGCCAGCATAAGCGGCAGCTCGGTCACGTCGGCGTGCGCGCGGCGCGGCGTAGGAATGCCGCTGAGGGGATCGGTCTGCAGCAACTGAATCTCACGCCCGGTCAGCAGGCTGCTGGCTTTCAGGGCCTCGGGACTGCTCAGCAGGCGCCGGGTCTCGGTCACGGGTGTGGTGCTCGCGAAGACCCGGCCCAGCAGTGTGGTCAGCGGGGTGGACAGCTGGCGCAGCACCCCCGTCTGGTGCTCTTCAGGTACGCGCAGCGCCTCCAGGGCACGTTCCTCGACCTCCCGGCGGAATGCGGCCCGGTATCCGTCCAGCGAGTCCTGGGCAAACACCGTGCGCAGAATCTCCAGCAGCGCCGCCTCGTCCAGGCTGAAGGTCACCAGGCCGCGCCCGGGCACCTCCAGTGCCTCGCTCAGCGCGTGCCCCCGCAGCGCCCCAATCCACTTGTGCCACAGATGGGTGCGGACCACATCCAGCATGCGCGCGTCGCCCAGCAGCTTGGCCTTGCGCCAGGCCAGCGCCCGGCGCGTGTTGTCGCGGTCGGTCAGCAGCAGGGTCAGCGTGCGGTCGGTAACCTCCAGCTTTTCCAGCCCCAGCAACCCCACCGCCCAGCTTTCCGGGGTGGTGACATTCACGCTGTCCAGTCCCAGTTCCGGCAGGATGCGCGCGGCATAGGCCGCCAGCACCCGGTTGGGCATCAGCACCATGCAGGCCTCAGGCCGGGCGCGGTGCACGCCACGTTCGGCATTGGTCATCCAGGCCAGGCGGTGAAAGCCGATGGTGGTTTTCCCCGAGCCCGCCGCCCCCTGAATAATCACCGGCGTGCCGGCCGGGAAGCGCATGGCCTCGTTCTGCTCGGGCTGCAGGGTCTCGACCACATCGCGCATGCCGGCAGTCGAACCCTCGTTGAGGCGCCGCAGCAGCACTTCCTCGCGCCCGCCGGTGTCACCGCCCTGCTCGTCGTCATACAGGTCCGTGACGCGCAGCAGCCGCTTTTGCATCACGTCGAGCTGCCGGCGGCGCCGGATGGTGCCCTTGCCGCCACGGCGGGGTGTCCAGGTCAGCTCCTGGGTGTAGAACAGGCTGCCCACCTCGCTGTCCCAGCCCACCACATGGTGCGGCCCCTTCACGTCCTGAAAAGCATGTTTGCCGACGTACAGGGTCTGCTCGCGGCCACCCACCCGCACCTTCAGGCTTCCGAAGTAGGGATGGTGCACGTGTGGTGAGAGCATCGCAGCGTGCTCACCGGCCTCGTCCGCCATGATCACACTGGTTTCTAGGTCGGCGCCGGCATTGCGCTCCCGGTCCTCCCAGAACTCGATCTGTCGCAGCATGGCCGCGACAGTGCCGCTCAGGTGGGCGGCTTCCAGGTCGAATTCGGGGTGGTTTTCAATTTGCGGGCGGCGGGGTGAAGCAGCGGGCATCCGCCCAGCATAACGCCCTAGGCGTACAAGAGGCACATCGTTACGCCGGGCACGGTATAGGGTGAGGCACAGCGTTATTCCGGCACGGTGTTATTCAGGTTCGACCGTGGTCCGGTCCTCCTGCCCAGCCTTCACACGGCGGTGTGGGGGCACATGCAGGCCAGCACTGACCCGGGCACCCGACTGCACCTGGGCATGCGCGCCAATCACGGTCAGGTTCCCTGTGCCCCCCACCTGGGCATCGACCTGTACGGTGGCGTGCTGATCGACGATGGCACGGGTCACACGGGCCCCGGCCCGCACCACCGCTCCTGGCTGCAGGATGCTGTCGGTCACCGCCGCGCCGCGCTCGATGACCGCGTTGGGCGCCACCACACTGCGCACCACCTGGCCTGAGACCACCGAGCCGCCGCACACGAAGCTGTCCGACACCTCCGCACCCTTCTCAATGTGGGCCGGGGGCCGGGTAATGCTCGCGGTAATCACCGGCCAGTCCGGGGAATCGAGGTCAAACCCGCGACCATCGAGAAAATCACGGTGTGCCCCGTGGTAGGCCTCGATGGTCCCGACGTCCATCCAGTAGCCGCTCAGGGGGAAGGTGTGCGCGTCACCACGCCCGACCAGCGCGGGGAGAAGTTCCTCGCCGTAGTCGCCCAGGGTCTGTCCGCCTTTTTGCAACGCGGCCAAGGTGTCCAGCAGGACCTCCGGGTTGTAAACAAAGACTTCGGCGGTCACCGTGCGGCCCAGCGGCTGTTCGGGCTTGTACGCAAATTTCCTGACCCGGCCGTCGGCACCCGCCTGCACGTTGCCGAAGCGGGTGGCCTCCTCTGCCGTCTTCAGTTCGGTGGTCACCATGGTGACACTGGCCCCGGCCTTCACGTGGGCCTCGATCACCTCGCCATAGTCCAGGCGGTACACGTGGTCGGCGCTCAGGACCAGCAGCACGTCCGGAGCAAACTGCCGGATCAAGGGGGCGTGCTGGGCCAGGGCGTGCGCGTTGCCGTGCGCGAACTCGCCGTCCTCGTTTTCCGGGCTCGAAAAAGGGGGCATCACGACCAGCCCGCCCCGGGTGCGGTCCAGGTCCCACGGACGGCCACCCGACAGGTGATCATTCAGGCTGTGCGGCAGGTACTGCTCGATGACCCAGACGTCCTGCACACCGCTGTTGACCAGATTGCTCAGCGTGAAATCGATCAGGCGATAGGTGCCCAGAAATGGCACTGCCGGCTTGGCGCGTTCATCGGTCAGCGGTGAGAGCCGGCTGCCCCGACCTCCCGCAAGCACGATGGCGAGAACCTTCTGACCAGCAATACGAGTAGCCACGCCGGCAGTGTTTCTCAAGGGTCCACCAGCCGGGTGAGGGGACCAGGAGCAGCACTTTAGGAGCGGTCAACACAAGACCCCTTCCGGTCTATCCAAGGGTTGTTCCGCCTGCCATGGAGGGGCCATGATCAGTGGACTCAGCCCCGTCCGGCTTGACCCTCTCCCCCATCACACGCCACACTGGGCGGCAGGCGTTGATCCGCAGGAGTACCGCAGCAACGTGTCCATGAGCGAGCCCGTGACGGTGAGAGTCGGGCGGACGGCAGCGCGGGAAGGGCGGCGGGGAGCTGAAACACGCACAAAAGGGCCAGCGTTCGCAGACAGTGGACACTGGAACTGGGGTGGAACCGCGTAGCACTGTCTGCGTCCCCAGACGAGCCGGGAAAGGCCGTCTGGGGGCGTTCCTTTACCGGTCAGAAAAGGAGACGGTATGCCCGCACAATCCATGGAAGAACTGGTCAGCCTGTGCAAACGCCGCGGCTTTATTTTTCAGGGCTCGGAGATTTACGGCGGCCTGCAGGGCTTCTACGATTACGGCCCCCTGGGCGTGGAACTGAAGAACAACATCAAAGCCGCGTGGTGGCGCAGCAACGTCTACGAGCGTGACGACATGGAAGGCCTGGACGCCAGCATCATCATGCACCGGCTGGTGCTGCGCCACTCCGGCCACGAGGCGACCTTCAGCGACCCGATGGTCGACAACAAGAAGAACAACAAACGCTACCGCCTCGACCACCTGGTCAAGGATCAGAAAGCCGACGTGATGGCCAGGGTGACCGAACTGATGGGCCAGAGCGCCGAGAATTTCCCGGCCCTGGTGGCCGCGCTGAACGCCAATCCGGCGCAGGCCAGCACTGCGCTGCGCGAGGCCGGTGTGCGCGATCCCTTCAGCGGCGAGGTGGGCGAGTGGACCGAGCCCAAGCCCTTCAACATGATGTTCAAGACGACCATCGGTCCGGTGGCCGACGAGGACAGCTACGGCTACCTGCGCCCCGAGACCGCCCAGGGCATCTTTACCAACTTCAAGAACGTGGTGGACTCCACCAGCCGCCGCCTGCCCTTCGGCATCGCGCAGATCGGCAAGGCATTTCGCAACGAGATCACGCCGCGCAACTTCATCTTCCGGGTGCGCGAGCTTGAGCAGATGGAAATCGAGTTCTTCTGCGTGCCCGGCACCGACGAGCAGTGGCACGAGCACTGGCTGGAAAAGCGCCTGAGCTGGTGGGAAGCCCAGGGCGTGCCGCGCAGCAAGATCGAGATTCTGGACGTGCCCAAAGAGGACCTAGCGCACTACTCCAAGCGGACCTACGACCTGATGTACGACTACCCCACCCTGGGCCACGAGGAGATCGAGGGAATCGCCAACCGCAGCGACTACGACCTGGGCTCCCACACCAAGGCGCAGGGCGAGCTGGGACTGGTGGCAAAGGTCGAGGAAAACGCGGACTCAGTGGCCAAGCTGACCATTCCGCACCCCGACACCAACAAGCCGGTGGTGCCCTTCGTGATCGAGCCGTCCGCCGGAGTGGACCGCGCCATGCTGGCCGTGCTCAGCGAGGCCTTCACCAAGGAGACATTGGAGAACGGCTCCGAGCGCATCGTGCTCAAGCTCAGGCCGCACCTGGCGCCCATCAAGGTGGCGGTAATTCCGCTGGCCCGTAACCGCGAGGAAATCACCAGCGTGGCCAGGGCCATCAAGGGCGAGTTGCAGGGCCTGGGCCTGGGCCGGGTGCTGTACGAGGACAGCGGCAACATCGGCAAGGCCTACCGCCGCCATGATGAAGTCGGGACCCCCTACTGCGTCACGGTGGACTTCGACACGGTCGGCAAGGGCGAAGATCCGGTCCTGACCGACACGGTGACCGTGCGCGACCGCGACACCCTGGCCCAGGAGCGCGTGAAGATCAGCGAACTGAGCAGCTGGATTCAGGCCAAGCTGCGATAACAGACTCACCCCTGGTGGCCAGTCTTCCCAGGACTGGCCACCAACTTTTTCTTCAGGCTTTTGCATATGGCGCGGATAGGCGACCTCCGGTGTAAAGCTGCTTAGAAACTGGAGTGCACTTCCGGGGGCCCGCTGTTCTCCCGTTGCCCGAGCCGACTGGCCGCCTTCCGATGACAGTGGTGGCTCCGGGTGAAACCTGAGGACCCAGTGTTCCTGGGGTCGCTCGACTCAAGCGAAATCAGGTCCAGGGCTGTAGACCGGCACAGCTGATCTTTCGACTGTTTCTGTCAGTTTCGGCTCTGTCAGTTCCGGGCTGAGGGAAAGCGGGCCATCCAGTCCAGCACCCAGCGGGCCACGTGCTCACGCTTGGCCGTCACGATATCCAGATGGGCCGCGCCGGACAGCGTGTGGACCGTGGTCTGGCCCAGCACCTGAGCGCCGTAACGCCAGTAGTCAGCCGCCTTGGTCACCCCTTCCCCGGCGGCAATGCCCAGTACCGGGGTGGTGACCGACGCGGTATGCCACACGCGCATAGCCTCGTGGGGGGTCCCGCGGGTATCCAGGCTGGCCGCACTGACGTCCAGCGTCAGCCGCTGGGGGAAATACCATTCGGTCATGTCGCTCAGCGGGGTCCAGAAGCGGTTCACAAAGTCCTGGGCGTCCGTGGGAGCCTGCGCATCACTGCGCCAGCCGATGGGAATGCGCGAAATCCGCGGGCCCACGATGGTCTGGGTGTCCTCCTCGGCACCCAGCAGCCGAGGCAGCGGGTTCGGCTCCTCCTGAGTGTTGGTGGCCTTCCCGGTCTGCACGGCCAGAAACGGCAGCAGGGCGTAGCGTTGCTCGATCTGCAGCATGGCGGCCGCCAGATTGGTCGCATTCAGGGCGGTCAGGCCGCCGTCGGGAGCAGGCTCCCGGGGGGCCAGCTGGGCCAGCCGCGCCTGCGCGTTGCCCCGGATGGCCCGCTGGGGACTGTAATAAAAGGTGTTGACGTAGGGCAGACGGCCAATCGTGTCCAGGCCGGCAATCGGGCCCAGGGTGCCCCAGAAGCCGCGGCGATACTCCTGGGTACTGACCAGCTTGCCGTTGAGCAGGTTAGGTGTGCCGTCCAGCATCACCAGTCCACGCACGTCCTGGTAGCCCGGCTGACCATCAAAGTCGTAGGCGGCATACAGCCCGGCCAGACTGGCGCCCATGGAATGCCCACCGATGTAGACCTCCGGCGTGATGGAACGGGCTTCCAGCACCGCCACCCGCCAGTCGCGCAGCGTGGTGTCCAGTCCCCAGTCGCGCATGAACCCCAGCTGCGATGCCGGACGCACCGGCAACCCACTGCGCACGATGGCTTCCAGTTCGGCTTTTCCTGTCTGCGCCAGGGCCGCATGGTCTTCGAGCAGATTGCCCCGGCGGTCCACGGCCCAGACCGCCACACCTGGATCCAGTGCCACGATCTGGCGTGCAAGGCGGTCGAAACTGCCCGCCCCGCCCAGGTATCCGGGCATCAGCAGCAGAATGGTTCGGGGACGTTCGGCTCCGTAGCGGACAGTAATGCTGGCATTTAACGCGGGTGGTGTACCCGGAACGGTCACGCCCGGTCTCACCTGACGAACTGCCGGGACCCCGGTCAATACGGCCTCACTGACAGTGCTGGCAGCCGCAGGAGTGGTCTGATCCTGCGTCTGTGCCCGCGCACCTGTGCCCAGCCACAGAGACAGGGCCAGCATCAGACAGGCAGACACACGCATGCCCTGATGCTAGGTCTCCTGTTCCCAGGGCTGCCCAGAGCGTCCCTGAGGGCTCGGCTCATGCACAGGACCGCAAGCGCGTGTTAACGACTAAAAGTCGGTCTATACGCCTTTTCCTGGGGTAAGGAATGAACAGGCCTGGGTATGCCCGAGATCTGAGTGACCCAGAATGGATGCTCCCGGAACCCTTCTGATCGCCTCTTACCGATTTGTCCTTGCATTCCCTACTACTCTGGCAGACTATGTAGACAGACTAAGCTTGGTTAGGTCGGCAACGCCACGGGACGCCTGGCGCCGACGACCTCAGGAGAACGCATGAACCCAGACCAGCTCCGCGGCAACCTCGACCTGATTCTGCTCAGCGTGCTTGAACGCGACGCTCTGTACGGCTTCCGCATCATTCAGGAAGTCAAGGCCCGGTCGGACGGGTATTTCGACTTCAAGGAAGGCAGCCTCTACCCGGCCCTGCACCGCCTGACCGTCGAGGGCCTGCTGACCACCGAGGAGCGTGAGGTCGGTCGCAACGGTAAACCCCGCAAGTATTACCTGCTCAGTGCGCGGGGCCGCGAAGCCCTGGAGCGCAAGCGGGCAGAGTGGCAGGCCTTCAAGGGCGCCCTTGACCGGCTGGCCTGATGTCCATGCCTGATTCCTCGCCAGAACTCCGCCGTTACCTCGCCCGCGCCACGCGGGGGCTATGGGGCAAGCGCCGTGAAGAAGTGTATGCAGAACTTGAAGAACACGTCCTGGAACGTGCCGATCACCTGATGGTCTTCGGCGTTCCTCAACAAGAAGCCCTCTCACGTGCTCTGAGTGAACTCGGCCCCCCGGGGCGCCTGAGCGCAGGAATGAACCAGGTGTATCTGATGCCGAAACTGATCCAGATGTCCGCCCTGTCCGCCCTGACCGCTGTGCTGGTTTCGCTGAGCCTCAGCCTCTTAGCGGAGGGGAATGCCCAGGTCGCGATTGCCAATCTGCCCATGCCGCCCAGCTGCGCCGTATCCAGCAAGGGCATGAAAAGCAATGCGATGACTGAGATCGTCAGTCAGAAAGGCAACGTGTACTGCTACCGGTTCCGTAACGCGAAACCGATGACGTACCTCGACCTGAATAGTCTTGAGCAGACCCTCAAACCCATGGGCGTCACGGTGAGCCGTGAGGGCAAGCAAACGCTCCTGAAGTTCCCAGGGGCGACCGGCACGGCCCAGCTCAAGGCGAATACCGTCCGCGGGAATGACCGCTATGCCAGGCTCGAAGAACTCCCGTACCATTTCTCTGGCACCGGGCTGCCGGTGACCCTGACTGGCTGGACCAACCCGACCGTGCAGGTCGGAGAAACGAAATTTAAGCTGGGCACACCCGGCTCAAGTGTTCCGGGTTCCCTGATCTACCAGAACGTCATGCTCGACATCGGCCGGGATCTGAAGATCACGGGGAAGGGCGTCACCTTGTCTGCTCGCGCCTGGAGGGATTCGTCGAGCGCCCGTTACTTTACCCATACAGTACAGGTAGATGCCCCTGAGGGCACGGTCGTCGGCATCTTCTCCCGGGATGAGCGGGGTAGTGCCCTGATCGATGAAGCACCGGTGGACGGTAAAGGGCAAGTCCAGCTGTTTTCTTCACGGGAGAAACTGCGGTACGTGACGGACCCGGGCAAACTCACGCCGTACCTTTCCAGCGGTCAGGGACAGGCTCTTCTGGTGCGCCTGACTGGACTGATCGTTGCTCCGAGCGAGAAGCAGAATGACAAGTACACTGTGATCCAGCCAAAAACGGCCACCAGTAGCGGCGTCCGGTAAGTACGGCTCTGAGCCCTGTCCGAAGAAGACGGTGAAAAGCATAGTCGGTATGTAACATCCCCTCCTATGCCTTTCGAAATACGAAACGGGTCTGTATGCAGGCCCGTTTATGTATGGCTGGTCGGTGCCTGGATTCGATCGGCTGACAGGCCGATGCTCCAGGTTAGGACGTCCCAGGCCGACAAGAGGAGCAACAGAGGCTCCGGACGTTCCTACTGCGCATTGCTCGTTGTGTCGCGCCGCAGTACGAAAAGATACTTCGCCAGGTCCGATTCCCACCCCTGGTCTACACACCCCAGAATATCTGTCGAAAGGGTGGGTTTCGACCGGGCGGGGCGAGTAGATTTTGACAAGCAGGGCGCAGAATGGAGTTGCCGAGAGCAGAGCCTCAGCTTGGCGTCATCTGGAGAGCTGCTCTATTTCTCGTCGCGGCGGGCGTCAGGATCGTACTTGTCCTGCAGGTACCGCCCGTGGGCACGCAATATCCGTCCCTGAGCTTCACCACGCACCTGAACCACCCTCTGCATGCGACCCTCGATCAGGCGCAGCTGATCCAGCAGTTCACGGTCGGTGCGCTCGTCTCTGGGCGCCGACTGGTAGGCCCGCATCAGTTCAGGCAGGTCCTCGCGCGCCGCCTGCCGGGCGTCGAACACGTCGCGCTCCAAAGTGGTGTCCTCAGCGGTCAGCCGCAGCGCATCGCGGGTGGCCAGCACGGTGGTCTGGAAAGCCGCGCGAGCGGGTGCAGGCAGCGCGCGCTGATGGGCGCGCAGGGTCGAGAGCAGCTGTGCCTCGTCCTGTGGCAGGTCTATGGGGGCTCCACCGGAGACCTGGGGTTCGGTGCGGATCAGCTGCCTGGCGCGTCGGGTGGCCCATAGCGCGCCCAGCAGGCCCAGCAGCAGCGTCAGGGCCAGCAACCATCCCGCCACGTCGTTGCCCTGCAGGACCCCAAAACCCAGCAGCACCACCGCCAGTCCCACGACGCCGGCCCCCAGCAGGCTGATCAGCACCAGAACGAACAGGCCCGCTGCACGCCGGCTCAGGTTCCGGCCGCGTTCCAGGTGCCAGGCCGGGCCGCGTGGCCTCAGCCAGGGGTCAGGCTGAGCCAGGCGGGGCAGCCCAGGGGCAGAGGAACGGAGCAGGCCTCGCACCATACGGGAACCGGTGCGGGCCGCCTTGAAACCAGCACGAACACGCGGCGCCATACACTCCAGGGTACGACCCGTGCATGAAGTTCGTTTCCGGCTGAACTTCAGCCGGGGGTACTCAGCCCCGGAGCTCGTGAAAGCGCTGGCCCAGGGCCTGCCACGGAGCGAGCTGAAAATGGTTGTGGCCCAGCGGACTGGTACTGGGCAGCACCCAGACCTCGGCGTCTTCCAGTGGCTGGACCTGGGGGCCGTAGGGCAGCTTCCCCGTCGGGACTCCCAGCGTTTCAGACGCACCACGCTTGCTGGTAAAGGCCACGAGCTGCGGGCTGTAACGGCGGATCTTGGCACGCAGTTCATGGGGGGCCCAGGCCTCACCGGGCAGCGCAGCGTCCACGCCACTGTGCCGCTTGGCCACGTCAGTCAGCCCGATGCCGAAGGTCGGGAGCAGCCTGTATTCCTGAGGTGCAAGTTGCCGGGGCGTCAGCCCTACCTCGTGCAGAGTGCGCCAGAACTTGTTCTCAGGATTGGCGTAGTAGGCCTGCGCCCGGGCACTGATGCGGCTGGGGGCGGTACCCACCAGCACCAGCGCCAGGCCTTCTTGCAACACGTCCGGGACCAGATACTCGCCACTGCCGGTCAGGTCAGGGACAGGCACCTCGAACAGCGGGTCAGTCATCGTCGTAGCGCTGCTCCTGAAAGGGATCGCCGCGCATGTGGTAGCCGTTGCGCTCCCAGAAACCCGGACGGTCGCTGTCCATGAATTCCAGCCCCGAAAGCCACTTGGCACTTTTCCAGAAAAACAGGTGCGGCACCACCAGCCTCAGAGGGCCGCCATGCTCGGGTTCCAGCGGCTGACCGTCGAAGGTGTGGGCCAGCAGGTTTTCCGGCCGCGCAAAGTCCTCTAGGGACAGGTTGGTGGTGTAGCCTCCTGCGCTGTGGACCATCACATGGCTGGCCCCGGGCTGCAGGTCCAGCAGAGCAAGCAGGTCGGTGACACGCACGCCGGTCCAGGTCGTGTCCAGCTTGCTCCAGTGGGTAACGCAGTGGATGTCATAGGTCAGGGTCGTCTGGGGCAGGGCCAGCAGGTCCTCCCAGCTGAAGGTGCGTTCGCTGGCCAGCCCAAAGATCCGGACCTGGGCTTCTGACGCCGGGAAGTGCTGCGTCGGGCCATAGGTCAGCACCGGGAAACGCGTGGTCAGGGTCTGCCCGGGCGGAATCCGGCCGCCCATGTCGTTTTCGGGCTTTTTAAAGAATTTGCCAAGCATACCCTCCACTACACACCTGCACCGCCCGCCAGAAGGTATGTGCCGGCCCAGCGTGCCTTTAGCTTTCTGATCCCCTCAGCGAGCCCGCCGCCGGGGACAGGTGTCCGTCACCCTGCTGCCCTGATGGTGTAAGATAGACACGAAGGCCGGGGTCCTCTATCCCCCGTCGCCGAAACCCCGGCTCTCCGCCTGCAGAGGCGTCAAGGAGAGTCCGTACATGCAAGTCCACGATCAGGCCCGACATGAAGTTGAACGCGCACGTCACCTCAGTGACCTGCGGGATCTGCTGGCCCTTGTGCGTCGCCAGCCCAACGAACTGCTTCCCTTCGACTGGGTACGCCACCTGTGCCCGGAAAGCGAGCGCGCCCTGGGCGTGCAGACCATTCTGGTCGAGGACATCATCGGGTCGGTGGACCGCTACCGCGAGTTCGACCGGCATTACCTGCCCAAGGAGCCTCACCTCGACGAGCGCTGGATCGGCGTTCGGGCCGCGCAGCTTCAAGGTCGGGAACTCCCGCCCATTCAGGTCTACAAGGTGGGCGACAAGTACTTCGTCAAGGACGGCAACCACCGCACCAGCGTGGCGCGGCGGCAGGGACAGAAATATATTGATGCGGACGTGATCGAACTCAGCGTGGCCTTCGCCCCCGACCAGAACGACACCCTGCGCGACCTGATCATCAAGGGCGAGTACGCCCGGTTTCTGAAAAACACGGGGTTACCGCAGCTTGTTCCCCACCACCGGTCGATCTGCTTTACCACTCCTGGCCGCTACGAAAAGCTGCTGGAGCATATCCGCACCCGCCAGTACTTCATGGACCGCAAGCCAGAGCGCGCCGGAATGCCGCCGGTCACCTGGGAAGAAGCGGTGGAAAGCTGGTACCGGCGGCTGTACCTGCGGGTGGTCGAGAACCTGGAAGCCCACGACGTCATGCGGCGTTTCCCCGGGCGCACCGAGGCTGACCTGTACCTGTGGATCATGGACCACCGCTACTTCCTGAGCCAGAAAGGCGGCCATGACGTGGGCAGTGAGGAAGCCACCATGGATTTCAGCGCGCGCCACGCGCCGCCGGTTTACAAGCGGGTGGGTCAGCGGGTCAGGATGCTGCTGCGCGGACAGTTGGAGCCAGCCATGTAAGAAGGAGGGAGAGCGCTGACCACACGCTCTCCCTCCCTGCCGTGAACCCGTGAATTACTGAGGCTGGCCCAGCACATATTCGACCAGGGTACCCACGCCCCAGCCCGTCGCCACACCTTCCTTTTCCGCGTTTCCGGCGATGTCCAGGTGAGCCCAGGGCCGCGTGACGAACTGCGAGAGAAACAGCGCCGCCTTGATGCTCGCGCCGGCCGGGTTCAAGTCGCTGTTTTTCAGGTCGGCCACGGTGTTTTTTTGGTAGGACTTCAGGTAGGGCGCATGCAGGGGCAGTTCCCAGATGTGCTCGCCGGCCTCCTGCGCAGCGGCGCGCAGGCGGTCGGCCAGGTCGCGGTCACTGGCAAACACTGCGGCAATGTCATTGCCCAGCGCACTGATCTTCACGCCGGTCAGGGTGGCCACGTCCACCAGTTCGGTGGCGCCCTCGTCGCAGGCCACGGCCAGCGCGTCACCCAGCACCAGACGGCCTTCTGCGTCGGTGCTCACGATCTCCACGGTCTTGCCGTTGGCCGCGCGGTAGACGTCGCCCGGGCGCATGGCCTGGGGGCCGACCATGTTCTCGGCCGCCGCCACATAGGCGCGCACCTCCACGCCCTGAGGCACGCGGTCTTTCAGGCCGGCCAGGGCCCGCATGGCCCCCAGCACCGCCGCGGCGCCGCCCATATCGTTTTTCATGCCGTACATGCCCTGGGTGGTCTTGATGGAGTAGCCGCCCGTGTCGAAGGTGATGCCCTTGCCCACCAGTGCCACGACGCGGGTCACGTCTCCACGCGCCGGCAGGGTCACACGGATCAGCCGGGGGCCGGTCACGCTGCCCGCTGCCACGGCCGCCAGCAGTCCCATGCCGCGCGCCTCTATTTCTGAACCGTCCCAGACGTCCACGTCGAGCCCGAACGCTTCCAGGCGACGGGCCTCACGCGCCAGGGTCTGCGGGTTGATGACGTTGGCCGGCGCACTGACCAGTTCCCGGGTCAGGGTGAGGCCCGCGCCCAGGGCCTCGACCGCCGCCTGAGCCTCTGCACTCAGGCCGGTCATCTGAAGGGTGGGGATTTGAGCCTTCTCCGCGTCATCGCCCTTGAAGCGGGCGTCCTGCCAGCCAGCCGCCAGCGCGGCGCTCGCCAGAGCCTGGGCCTGATCCGTGGCCGCGACCCGGACGGCTGTGGCCTTGAGCTCCCCGGCCAGTTTGGCAATGGCAGCGCCCAGTTCGCGCGCCTCCGTGGCGTCCGTCGGGGGCAGCGCCAGGGCTTCGTCTCCCTGGGCCGTCCGCGCGACCAGCCGCACCTCACCGGGCTTCAGGCCCCGGGTCAGACGCTCGGAAAACGCCTCGCCTGAAAACACCACTGACAGTTCTGAGTGCTCCACGTCGCCGTGAAGCTCCGTTCCAGCATGAAGTTGCATGGTCTGCAGTAAAGCATGAAGGCGCCGGGCACCGGCTGTCCGGAGACCGGCAGACCCGTCACCTATACTCCGGGGTATTGTGAGTGGCTCTATACAGATTACAGAGGCAGCTCTGGCCTCCCTGATTGGCCTGACGGCCCATGAGATTCCGGGCGTGGTCGGTATGGCTCCGGCGAACCTGAAAGAGGGGCTTTCGCGCGTGCTGGGCCGCGCCAACGCCAGTGACGGCGTGGTGATCGGCAAGGACAACGGGAGGTTCACGGCGGACCTCTATATCGTCGCGGCCTACGGGGTCAGCATTCCGACGGTGGCGCGCAACATCACCGACCGCGTCGAGCACGTGGTACGCAGTCAGGCCGGCATCGAACTGGCCGCGACGCGTGTCCACGCGGTGGGGGTTCAGCGTGTCTGACGCCCAGGCCCTTAAACCCGCCGACCTGGCCCGCATGCTGCGCTACGCCACCGACTGGCTGGCGGTCTACCGCGAACAGGTCAACGCCCTGAACGTCTACCCGGTGCCCGACGGGGACACCGGCACCAACATGCACCTGACCATGCAGTCGGTGCGCCGCGAGCTCGACACCTGCGACGAGAACAGCATGCCGGGCGTGGCCCGAGCCATCAGCTACGGCGCGCTGCTGGGCGCACGCGGCAACAGCGGCGTCATTCTGTCGCAGCTGCTCAAAGGCTTTGCTGAGGCCATCCGCGACGCCCGGGAGATCGACGGGGCCCTGCTGAGTCGGGCGTTTCAGGCTGCGCAGAAAACCGGCTACGGCGCCGTGATGAAGCCGGTGGAAGGCACCATTCTGACTGTGGCCCGTGGCGTGGCCGAGGGGGCCCAGCAGGGGGGCACACCCGCAGAGGTCCTTGAACATGCCTTGATCCGTGGCCAGGACCTGCTGGACCAGACGCCCGAGATGTTGCCGGCCCTCAAGCAGGCCGGGGTAATCGACAGCGGCGGCCAGGGCTACCTGTACATCGTCCAGGGCATGCTCGCGCAGCTGCGTGGCGATGCACTCCCGCCGGCCCCGGAAATCACCAGCTACGCCCAGCAGCAGTTCGAGAACGAGGAGTTCGGCTTCTGCACCGAGTTCCTGATGAGTGACGCCACCAAGCCGATCGAGGAGATCCGCGAGTTGGTCAGTCCGTTCGGAGACAGCCTGCTGGTGGTCGGCGCCGAGGGGTATGTCAAGGGCCACATCCACACCAACGAGCCTGATCAGCTGCTGGCCACCGTGGGCCGTCATGGCCGCATGCTGAAAACCAAGGTCGAGGACATGAGCGAGCAGCACACCGAGATCCTGGGGATGGCGGGAGCTGCCGCCCGTGCCGAGGAGGAGATCGCTCCGTCAGGGCTGGTGGCGGTGGCCAGCGGTTACGGCCTGGTCAAGCTGTTCCGCTCGCTGGGCGCGCGCATCGTCTCGGGTGGGCAGACTGCCAACCCCAGCGTGCAGGACATCGTGGACGCGGTGAAGTCGGTCAGCGCCGAGAAGGTCGTGATCCTGCCCAACAACAAGAACGTCCTGATGGCCGCCGAGAAGGCCATGGAACTGATGGACGGGCGCGCCGTGGTCATTCCCACCCGCACCCTGGGACAGGGCATCGGCGCGGCGCTGGCCTTCAGCCCCGAGACGCCGGCCGAGGACCTGCGGGAGGTCATGGAGGGTGCCTCGCAGGCCGTCACCACCTTCGAGGTCACCCGGGCCAGCCGCACCACCAGCATCACGACGAAAACTGGTGCGACGCTAGCCATTGCCGAAGGTGACGTCATCGGCCTGCAGGACGACGAACTGGTTCAGGCCGGCGGCAGTCCCGAAGACAGCGTGCTGGCCATGCTCAACCAGGGCTATAACGGCCAGGAGATCGTGACCATCTTTGGCGGTCCACAGAAGACCCAGGAGGACCTGGAGGCCCTCACGGCACGCATTCAGGAAGCCTTCCCGATGGTCGAGGTCGAGGCCCATGCCGGCGGCCCGGACCTGTACGACTATCTGGTGACCCTGGAGTAAAGCCTCGAAGGCTGCGGGGGCCGGCGCCGGTGGCGTTTGGCCCCCTTCTTTTGGTCCTCTGCTAGCCTCCCGTCATGCTCGACCCGCACGCGACGCTTCCCTTTGCTGCTGTCCCCCACCCGGAGGCCCGACCGGCCCGGCGCCTCACCTGGGATTCGCGGGAAGCTTCTCCCGACGTGGCATTCGTTGCCCTACCCGGCGAGCGGATGCATGGCAACGCCTTTGTGGAAGCGGCCCTGGCGGCCGGGGCCCCGTTCGTGCTGACCGATCTGGACGTGCCACGTGCCCTGCGGGTTCCCAGCCAGGAAGGAGCAGGGGCCAGAGACGCGCTGTTTGCTTGGGCCCGCCTGGAACGGGCCCGGAATCCTCTGGTGGTGGGCATCACGGGCAGCGCGGGCAAGACCACCGCCAAAAGCTACGCGGCGGCTGCGCTGGAGGCCCACTACATGCCGGTGTACAACACCATGCCGGCCATTGCCTGCTTCCTGATCGAGTACGGCGCTTCGGATCAGCCTCTGGTGGTGGAAATGGGCATCGACCGCGTCGGGGAAATGGCCGAACTGGTCGAGCTGGTGCAGCCGGATGTGGGCGTGGTCACGTCTATCGGTCCGGCACACCTGGAGCAGCTGGGAAGCATTGAAGGCATCGCACGGGAAAAGGGCGTGATTCTGCAGGGTGTCCGCGGACTGGTCGGTGCACAGGCAGCGGCCTACTACCCGCCAGACCAGTATCCGGGCGTGGAGAGCTACGGTTTTGGCAACGTCGATCATGCCGGCCAGAATCTGCAGGTCACGCCGGAAGGCGCACGCTTTACCTTTGGCGGCGTGGACATCGCGCTGCCGCTGGCTGCGCCGGTTCAGGCAGAAGCAGCGGTGCTGGGGCTGGTTCTGGCGCAGTTGAACGGGATGCCGCTGGACAACGCGGCGGAGAGGCTGGCCCAGGTCAGCCTTCCGGGTGGACGCTACCGGGTGCATCCGGGACGCTACACGGTGATCGACGACGCGTACAACGCCTCTCCCCTGGCGGTTCAGGCTGCCCTGGACGCGCTTCATGCCCTGCCAGGACGGCGAATCAGCGTGCTGGGCCGCATGCTGGAACTGGGACCGACCGAACAGGAGCTGCATGCACAGGTCGGCGCGTACGCCCGTAAGCGGGCCGACCTGACCTACGGTGTGGGCCCTTACGCCGCCGAGCTGGGCGAGCGCGCCTTCGCCACGGTGCCGGACCTGCTCAGCGCCCTGACGACCGAGGTCCGCGACGGCGATGTGGTGCTGATCAAGGCCAGCCGTGGCATCAGCTGGACACCGGAGCGCCGCGCGCAGGAAGGCGTGGGCCTGGACGTGGTGGTCAACACGCTGTTGCACTTTCGCGACAACGGTTGAGACCTAAGCAGCCCGGGGGAACACCTGGCAGCGGCGTGAGCGCACACCGGCGGTGCTCCTCGGCCCTATGGTCCGCAGCGCGGAGAACGGCTGTCTTCCCGGCAAAGGTTTCCTGCGCATAAGTCCGACTTCGCCCGCACCGGAGGGCTGAAGCATTCGCCAGGCCCGCAGCCTCGCACGACCCGTAGCGGCGGCAACCACCTCACGCCGCTCAGCGCACTTTGCCAGACAATGTCTCCATGCGCCGCTCTCTGCTGTCCGCCCTGTGCCTGCTGCCTCTGCTGTCCTGTGCACCTGCTGCGACCGGAGGCCTGCCCAGAAGCACCACCCCCGCCCCCGCTGCGACGCCGGTCCGGCCAGCTGCAGACACGACCTTCCGGGCAGCCTTCAGCAACGACGGCGTCGTGTGGGTGAGAGGAGGTCAGGCCTGTGTGGCGCGGGCACCCTCGTTCCGGACGGTCTGCCCACGGCTGCCGGCTGTGACCGATGTCGCCTGGAACAATGGTGAAGCCTGGGCCGCAGTCCCCTCGGTTGACGCGGTGGTCACGCTCGACGGTGCTCCACGCAGCGTGCCGGTGGGCCGGGTGGTGACACTCAGCTCGGGACGGGTCTACCGGGAAGACGGCAGTGCCGTGACCTTTGCCGGAACCGCCGCGCGTGGTGTGGCAGGGGCCCCCACACAGGCAGTAACCGACGGCCAGGGCGAAGAATTCGTGGTGCTGTCGGACGCCCTGCGGCGGGTCTCGGACGGCGCCGTACTGGAGCGGGCGGCGGGCCCCTATCTCGTTGCGCTGCCCAGTGGCGCGCGCACGCAGGAGGCACCGGAAACAGTCGGGCAGTTCGGCTCGTACCGCCTGGCCAACGGACGGCTCGAAGCGCTCGACGCCCTGGGGCAGGTCCGCCACGCCGTGACACACGGGCCCGGGCGGGTCGGCGTGGTGGGTCAGTGGGTGGTCACGGTCAGTCCTGCCGGAACCCTGCGCCTGTTCGATTCCCAGCTTCAGGAACGGTCCCAACTCTAAACAGGCACCTTCACACTCAGGCAGAGCGCCCAGGTCCAGTCAGGCTGACAGGAGCCGGCAGGGGGTCGGAAATGCGTCCTTTCCGAAACTCTATATGCCCCCTCTCATCCAGTCTGGCTGGCCAATTGTGCTCTACGAGGGCTTGACATCATGGTCTCTTGAGGCCTGACTAACTTCAGGCTCATGTGTTTCCCATTCAACAAAATCAACCTGCGTACGGCTGTTCTAGTCAGTTTCCAGGCGTGTCAGAAAACCGTTTGGGAGTGAATGTTTGCATAGACGCCAGCTGAGCGATTGCCTATGCTAACCGGACTTTCAGCCTGCCTTCCCGCCATTCCTAATTTCCACCGGATGAGTGAATGCTAAAATCATGCTGATCCTGGAGGGACAATGTCGAGTCTGTTTCAACGTCTACTCAACCCACGCCCCAACGCTCTCGGTGTGGAAATCGGAACCAGTTCCATCAAAGTGGTGGCGCTGCGTCCTGGTTCACCACCTTCCCTCCAGCACGCCCTGATGGTTCCCACTCCCATTGGCAGCATGCGCGACGGCCTCGTGGTGGAACCGCAGGCGGTGGCCACCGAACTCAAGAACCTGCTCGCCGAGCACCGCATCACCACCCGGCACGCGGTCACGGCTGTTCCCAACCAGTCGGCCGTGACCCGCAACATCATGGTGCCCAAGATGGACCGCAAGGACCTGCAGGAGGCCATCCGCTGGGAGGCCGAGCGCTACATCCCCTATCCCATCGACGAGGTCAGCCTGGACTTTGACCTGCTCGACGACCCCGCCACAGTCCCCGATGACGGCCAGATGGAAGTGGTGATTGCCGCAGCCCCCAGTGAAGCCATCGCACGGCAGGTCGAGGTGCTGCGTCTGGCGGGTCTGGAGCCCACGGTCGTGGACCTCAAGAGCTTCGCCACGCTTCGTGCACTGCGCGGCAACCTGCTGGGCGAGCACCTGACCAAAAGCACCCTGACCGGCACCAACTACACCGAATCCGGAGAGGTCGCCCTGGTGCTGGAGATCGGCGCGAGCAGCAGCGTGATCAACCTGGTGCGCGGCGAGCGGGTGCTGATGGCCCGCAACATCAATGTTTCGGCCGACGACTTCACGGCCGCGCTGCAAAAAGCTTTCGACCTGGACTTCACGGCAGCCGAGGAAGTCAAGCTGGGGTACGCGACGGCGACCACCCCCACCGAGGACGAGGAAGACCTGCTGAACTTCGACCAGTCGCGCGAACAGTACAGCCCCGCGCGGGTCTTTGAAGTCGTGCGCCCGGTGCTGGGCGACCTGATCACCGAAATGCGCCGCAGCCTGGAATTCTACCGGGTGCAAAGCGGTGACGTGGTGATCGACCGGACCTTCCTGGCAGGCGGCGGTGCCAAGATGCGCGGGCTGGCCGCCGCGATCAGCGACGCCCTGGGGTTCCGGGTGGAGGTCGCCAGTCCCTGGCTGATCGTGCAGACCGATCAGGCCAACGTGGACACCGGGTACCTGCAGGCCAACGCCCCTGAGTTCACGGTGCCGCTGGGCCTGGCGCTGCGGGGGGTGACTGGCCGTGGTTGAAATCAACCTGCTGCCCCAGCAATACCGCAGGCAGTCTGAACCCAGCGTCTGGCGCTATGCCACCTATGCCCTGCTGCCCCTGACACTGGCCGCCATTGCGATTCCCGAGGCCATGACCGCCAGCACCATCCGCGACCTGCGCTCGCAGCTTGATCAACTCAACGGCGAGATCACGGCGCTGGAACCGGCCAAACGTGAATTTGACGCCCTGACCCAGGAACGCACGGCCCTGGAGCAGGTCACGGCAGTGGCGGGTCAGCTCCGCGACCAGAAAACCTACTGGTCCAACGACATCGCGGCGTTCAGCACCGAACTGCCCACCAGCGCCGGGGTATCGGTCAAGAGCATGAGCGTGCGCCCAGTGGACGCCGCCGCCCTGGCCACCCAGCAGCAGGGTGGCGTGTATGTCGGCAAGAACGTCGTGCGCGAGTTCGAGCTGTCCGGCACGGCCAGCAGCCAGCAGGCGGTGGTGAATTTCCTGAATACCTTCGAGAACAACCCCAACTTCGGCGTCAATTTCAGAAACCTGCAGCGTGAGGAAGAAGGGGGCCAGTACACCTTCGCGGCCACGGTCGGTATCGTCGGCAAGCCCCCTGCAGCCACTCCTACCCCCGCAGCGGGCACCAGCGGAACCACCACGCCCACTGCGGCGCCCGCCGCCCCGACCAGCCCAGGAGGCACCAGCGGTGTTCAGTAAGCTTGCTCCCCGCAACCTGTTCCTGATCATGCTGGGGCTTGCTCTGGCCGTGATCGCCATGTGGTACACCTTCCGCTTCCAGCCGCGCCAGCAGGAGATCAGTCTGCTGCGTACCGACCTGGATACGGCCCAAACCCGCGTGACCCAGCTGCGTTCGGCGTCGGCGCAGCTTCCGGAACTGCGTAAGACCGTCGAACGGCTGAAGGTCGAGCAGGCCGAGTTCGTGCGTGCGCTTCCCAACACTGCCAATTTCGGCACCGTCCTTGACGAGGTCCGCCGCACCACCGCCGCGACCGGAGCCGAGATGTCCACCTTCAGCGTCCAGAGTGGCAACGCCGCTGGTCTGCCTGCCGGAGTGCGCCCCATCGGCCTGAATCTGAGCGTCAGCGGGACGTTCGCTGAACTGTTCCAAACCCTGCGCGCCCTGGAAACCATGGGCCGCTTTACCAACGTCAACACGGTGGCCCTGCAGCTGCCCCAGGCCGACAGCTTCAACCCCAGCCTGGAAGGCACCATGGGCCTGACCGTCTACACCTTTGACCCCACACAGGCCACCCCCGGCGCAACCGGCGATACCCCTGGCGCCCCGCCTGCCGCACCGGCGCCAGCCCCCGCCAGCCCGCCTGCCGGCGGCACCTCAGGAGGCACCCAGTGACCGCGCGCCCGCCCGTGAAACTCTCCCGCGAAATGAAGCTGCTGCTGTTGCTGCTGCTGATGGTCGCATTGATCGGTCTGTGGTACGTGTGGACCAGCAACCGCAGTGCAGGCGAGTCGGCGGTGACCGCCACGGAAAGCACCACGACCAGCACCACGCCACCGGCAGAAGGCGGCGCCACCACGGAAGGCACCAGCGGCGAAACCGCAGAGGGCGGCGCTCCGACTGCCCCCCAAGCCGGAGCCGACACGTCCAGCGACACTCCGCTGGGTGTCACCCCGGACGGTCCAGTGGACGTGGAAGTCATCCCGCCATTTCCTGTCAAGCCTGACGACAGCGCCGAGGCCGATGTGCCGGCTGCGCCCAAGGGCATCAATCCGGACACCGCGCTGGCATCGCTGCCGAGCAGCAACCCCTTCCGGCCCCTGCGCCTGGACCCCCGCGACAACACCGGCACGGGCAGCACTGGTGCTGGCAGCACGCCGGCCATTACGTCTGCCCCCGCTGCGCAGGACAGTGCTGCGCAGCCTTCTGGCAGCCTGGCGTTTAATCCGCCTTCCACAACCAGTGGTTCGGCAGGCACGAGCGGCAGCAATGCAGCGGGCAGCACGCTCGGCTCCGGCCCGGTAGCTGTCACCCCTATCCCCGGCTCGCGCGGCAATGTGAGTGTTCCCTCTGCAGCTGTCAGCGGCGGCGCCCTGCCCACCCCCGTCATTCCTGGGGCTGACGGCCGCACCGGCTCGTCAACTGGGGTCTCCCTGCCCGGCGTGGCTGTGACGCCTGTGCCCACTTCCAGTGCTGCCGTCCGCCTGCCTTCGGTCACGGTCCGCCCACCCCTGGTAACACGCAATCCATCGACCGGCAATTCGGTGGCGGTCAATCCTCCGGCCGTCGTGAGCCCTCCGGCCGTCAAGCCTCCGGTCGCGGGTGTGCGGGTGCCCAGCGTACCCTCCGTGCCCGGCACCCTCGCCAGTGCAGGCAGCGCTGCCAGTACCGGCGGCGCAACTGGACAAGGCGGCGCCGGCGGCACAACGGGCACTGGCACCGACATCGCAGGCGAGGTCCCGGCCATCACCACTCCTCAGGTCATCACTGAACTGGGAGCCGAGCCTGGTACCGCTCCGGTGGCCACGGAAAGCACGCTCAATCAGCTGGTGCAGACTCAGGACTTGGCGTTCAATGCCGTGGTGCTGGGTCCGGTGAATACTGCCATCTTCCGCAGCCGCAACGGCTTCGTGGTGGTGTCGGTCGGCCAGAAGCTGCCGGACACGAACGTCACTGTGCAGGAAGTCACCGCGAACAGCGCCACGCTGGCACTGGGCAACGAAACGAAAATTCTTGAACTGGACAAAAGGTGAGCCATGACTAAACGCCACGCCCTTCTCCTGACCGCCCTGCTCGGCATGGCCGCCGCGCACACCGCCTCGGCCCAGACGGCCACCCCGACCCAGACCACGACCACTGCCACCGCCGATCCCCAGCTGTCCCGTGCGAGCGTCACGGTGGAAATCGGTCGCTACGGCGGGCCGCTCTCCAGCCTGCTGGCCGCGATTGCCAAAGCAGCCGGCTACGGCCTGATCCTGGACGCCAACGTGGACAGCCTGCAGAGCGCGGCGAGTGCCGTCGCGCCCGCCACGGGCACCACGCCGGCCACAGGAACCACAGCAGCCACCGGCACTCCAGCAGAGGCTACACGGCCCATCGTCTACTCGTTCCAGAACAAGCCATTCAACGAGGTCTGGCCCCTGCTGATGGACGTGTACGGCCTGAGCTACGAGGTCGTCCAGCTCGGCGGGCAGCCGGTGCTGCGTGTGGGGAACACCCCCATTCAGCGCATTTTGGCACTCCGGAACGCGGACGCCGCCCAGGCCGCCAACCAGGTCAAGCTCTTTTTCGGCACGCCGACCTACACCGAAACGCCCCAGCGCGATGCCCAGGGCAACACCACCGGCGTCACACGCACCCTGGTTGATGTCAAGCTCGACTCGCCGACACTGCGCGTGGTGCCGGATGTGCGCAGCAACAGTGTCATCGTGCGTGGCACCAACAAGGAAGTGGCCGAGGTCGAGCGTCTGCTGGCCCAGCTCGACCGCCCGGGCGCCGCAACCACTGCCACCACGACAGCGCCCACGACTGAAGTGCAGACTGTGCAGCGCGTCTACACCGTCAAAGGCCAGCAGGCCGACATCACCGCCCTGCTGGGTGCCCAGTACCCCGGACTGAAGGTTACGCCAGTCGGACAGACCGGTCAGCTGGTCATCACGGGACCGCAGAACCAGCTTGACGCCGCCCTGACGCTGCTGGGGCAGGTGGACCGTCCGACGCCGCCGCCGGCGCCTGTCGTGCGCGACCAGACGGTCCAGCGCGTGTTTACCCTGGTGAACTCCAGCGCCGAGGAAGTCAAGGCCACCCTGGAAGGCACCCTGTCGCGGGACCTCAGTACCAACGCCGGCAGCAACCTGACGCCCAACGCCACCCTGATCAACCCGCTGACCGGGCAGCCCTACACCAGCGGCCCGCTGGCGAACGTACCGGTAGGCGCCGCTGCGGCAGCCACCGGCGCGGCACCCGCGACGACGGGGACCGCTCCTGCCGCCACGCCTGCTGCGGCCACGGCCGTATCGATCATCGCTGACAAGCGCACCAACACGCTGATCGTGCGCGGCACGGCAGAGCAGGTCGCCCAGGTGGCAGAGCTGATTCCTCAGCTCGACAGCCGCGTTCCGCAGATCAACGTGCAGGTCCGGATCCAGGAAATCACCGAAAGTGCGGCGCGCAGCCTGGGCGTCAACCTCCGGGCCGGCTTCGGGGGCTTCACGGTCTCGACAGGCGGCGGGGGCCTCAGCGCCGCCTTTGATCCTACCCAGAGCCTGGTGGGCTTCAACCTGGGGGCAACCCTCAATACCCTGCAGAACCAGGGCCTCAGCAAAAGCATCTACGACGGCAGCATCACCATGCAGAGTGGCCAGCGGGCCCTGGGCAGCAACACCGACGCCCAGAATGCCTCGAACACTGCCGCCGCCAGCATCAAGAGCGGCGGGCGCCTGGAGATCAATATCCCCTCACAGGCCGCCAACGTGCCGGCCATCCAGCGCCAGATCGATTACGGCGTGAATCTGGACTTCTTCAGCCCCCAGGTGGCCCCTGACGGCACCATCACGCTGCGTGTGCGCGGACAGGTCAATGACCTGCAGACCCCGGTGACCGCCAGCACCATTCCCAACCTGCTGCAGTTCACCAACAGCGAGGCCCAGACCACCCTGACCTTGAAGACCGGCGAGACGCTGCTGCTCAGCGGACTGCTGGCCACCAAGGAGTCCAGCACCAACTCCGGCGTGCCGTTCCTGTCGAGCATTCCAGTGGTGGGCGCGCTGTTCGGTCAGCAGACCACCCGGAGCCAGAAGACCCAGCTGCTGGTGGTAATCACCGGCAACGTCATCCGCTAAATCCTCCTCCTTTACGGGCGCCTCCCATGTGGAGGCGCCTTTGTTTGATCAGGAGGGGGGCCAGGTGGCTGCCAAGCCGCTAGAGTCCGGAAGATGAGGTACTTGACCGCCGGGGAGTCACACGGGCCGCAATTGACGGCCATTATCGAGGGGGTGCCCTCGCAGCTTCAACTGGGCAAGGCAGATATCGATCCCTGGCTGCGGCGCCGGCAAGGCGGCTACGGGCGTGGCCGGCGGATGGTGATCGAGACCGACGAGACCGAGATTCTCAGTGGCGTGCGTGCAGGGCGGACCACCGGCGCCCCGGTCACGCTGGTGATCGCCAACAAGGACCACCGGAACTGGACCGAGATCATGTCGCCGGAGCCCGGCGGCGAGCCCCGCAAGAAGGCCCTAACCGACGCGCGGCCCGGGCACGCCGACCTCACCGGCGGGATCAAGTACCGTCACAAGGACCTGCGTGACGTGCTGGAACGGGCCAGCGCCCGCGAGACGGCCGCCCGGGTGGCGGTGGGCAGCGTGGCACTCAAGTTGCTGTCGGAACTGGGGATCGAGGGGGCCAACTACGTGGCCAGCCTGGCGGGCATCGAGACCCGGCAGGCGTTCTCCTGGGACGCCCTGGACGCCATCGAGGATTCGGACCTGCGCACACCGGATGCGGACGCCGCCGCGCAGATGCGCGAGCGCATCGACCAGGCCAAAAAGGACGGCGATACCCTGGGCGGCATTCTGGAGGTCCGTTTCCGTGGGCTGCCGGTCGGCCTGGGCAGCTTCGTGCACTGGGACCGCAAGCTCGATGGACGCATCGCTCAGGCCTGCCTGAGTGTGCAGGCCATGAAGGGTGTAGAAATTGGCCGGGCCTTTGAAAATGCCGTCAGGCCTGGCAGCAACGTGCACGACGCCATTCACTACCGGGAGGGCACCTACGCCCGCGACACCAACGGCGCGGGTGGCGTGGAGGCCGGCATGACCAACGGTGAGGAGCTGATCGTACGGGTCGCCATGAAGCCCATTGCCACCCTGATGAAGCCGTTGCCGACCGTAAACGTGGTGACGCATGAGCCCTCGGACGCAGCCCGTGAGCGCAGCGACACCACTGCGGTACCGGCTGCAGGAGTGATCCTGCAGTGCGTGATCGGCTGGGTGCTGGCCGAGGCGGTTCTGGAGAAATTTGGCGGCGATACCTTACCGGAACTGCAGGAGCGTGTCGCTCAGTCACGGGCTTTTGCGCACACCTACTGACCCGGGGAGCGGCACTTCGAGGCTCTGGACCGAACATCTGGAGCAGTGCCTGCGCGCTGAACTCGACAGCGGCGCCGATGACCCGCAAGGTGCGTCGGTTACGCCGCCAGACGCGAATTCCCGTAGACTGGGCCCCATGTTCACTGCGGGCCTGATTGAACGCCCCGTCAGCTGGGTTGCGCTGGCAGGCTTCATGGGGACCGGGAAAAGCCGGATCGGCTGGGAGCTTTCGCGTGCCCTGGCCATGCATTTCGTGGACACCGACAAGCTGATTACGCGCGTGGTGGGCAAGAGCATCCCCGAGGTCTTCGCCCAGGAAGGCGAAGGCTATTTCCGCTCCTGCGAGCAGGAAGTGGTGCGCCGCGTCACCCGGCTGGAACACGCGGTGATCAGTCTGGGCGGCGGCACCTTCATTCACGAGGAAAACCGGCGCATACTGCTGGAACGCGGTCCAGTCGTCGTGCTGTGGGCCACCCCGGAAACGGTCTATCAGCGCACCCGTCACAGTGACCGCCCGCTGCTGGCCAGCGACGATCCGCTCTCGCGGATCCGCCACCTGATGGACGAGCGCGAGCCGGTCTACAAGCAGGGCACCATTCACGTTCACAGTGACGGCCGTCCCAGCGAGGAAATTGTGGAAGAGATCGTGGAGCGCCTGTGGGCGTGGTCGGACACCCAGCACGCCTGGGCAGAGCGGTCCGGCACGCTGGGAGGAGGGGACCGTGCGGCAGATTGAGGTCACGGGGACCCGGCCCTACCGCGTGCAGGTGGGACCGGGACTGCTGGGCCAGGCAGCCGTGCCGCAGCGGCAGGTCGCTCTGATCTGCCCCCAGGACCTGCCAGCGGAATTTGTGGCGCAGGTTCAGCGTCGCCTCTCCCCCGTGGTAACGGTGACGGTGCCGGCCCGTGACGACTGCAAGACGCTGGACGTCATGGCCGGGGTGCTCTCCCAGCTGGCCCAGGCCAATCTGCCTCGTGACGGCGCCGTCGTCGGCCTGGGAGGCGGCGCCGTCACCGACCTGGCCGGGTTTGTGGCGGCCAGCTACCTGCGGGGCGTGGCCTTCTACACCATGCCGACCACGCTGCTGGGCATGGTGGACGCGGCGGTGGGAGGCAAAACGGGAGTGAACCTGCCAGAGGGCAAGAATCTGGTCGGAGCGTTCTGGCCCCCGGCGGCGGTGTGGTGCGACACCGACACCCTGGCGACCCTGCCTCCAGCCGTGTTCCGCGAGGGGGCTGCAGAGGCCTACAAGCACGGCCTGATCGATGATCCCAGCCTGCTTCCACGGGTGCTGCATCCGGATTTCCGCCCCGGCGGGCCGCTGCTGGAAGGCACCCTGGCTGACGCCATTGCGGTCAAGGCGAGAGTGGTCAGCCGCGACCTGACCGAGCAGGGTGAGCGCGCATTCCTGAATTTCGGTCATACCTTGGCCCACGCGCTGGAAGCGGTGACCCACCACGGCATACCTCACGGGGAAGCCGTGGCATACGGCATGCATTACGCTGCGCGCCTGAGCCACGCCGTCTACGGGTCAGAGGCCGCCAGCCTCAGCACCCACACCCTGAACTTCCTGCGCTGGCAGCAGCCTGCGCCTCTCCCCGAGCTGAACTTCGACGACCTGAACGCCTTCATGGCCCGTGACAAGAAAGCCGATTCCGACGGAGTCCGGTTCGTGCTGCTGCGTGCCCTGGCCCAGCCGGAACTGTCCCGGGTGCCCGGGGCGGTACTGCGCGCCGAATTCGAGGGCTGGCTTAAGGACATGCGTGGTCTTGGCAAAGCGGCAACGCCCGCCGCACTGCCCGGCTAGACTGCCCCCATGCTGCTGGTGCTGAATGGCCCGAATCTTAACCGCCTCGGCCTGCGTGAACCTCAGGTGTACGGGTCACAGACCCTGGAGGATCTGGAGCGGCAGTGCGAAGCTTGGGGCGCGGAACTGGGCGCAAGCGTCACCTGCCGCCAGAGCAACTTCGAGGGCCAGCTGCTGGAATGGATCCACGAGGCCCAGGAGCAGGGGTTTACCGGCATCGTGATCAATCCCGGCGCGCTGACGCACTACAGCTATGCCCTGCGCGACGCGATTGGCGGGCAACCCCTTCCAGTGGTCGAGGTTCACATCAGCAACGTGGACGCGCGCGAGGAATTCCGGCACCGCTCTGTGACCGCCGCCGTATGCCGCGGCAAGATCAGCGGTCTGGGCTTCATGGGGTATCGCCTGGCCATGGAATACCTGACCGAGCAGGTGCCGGTCACGTAACACTGCTCACAGGAGAGTACTCGCATCACCAGTAAAAGCCCCCGCCGAAGCAGGGGCTGAGGTGAGGTGACTGCCCAGACCGGAATCGAACACCTCAGGGGCCTTGCTCTGTGCGACTGCTTCCGGAAGCCCGGCGTTACGGTGCGTGATAACCCGGCGACCGTGCCTGAGCAATACAAAACGACGCTCCAGGCGCGATGTTTGGGAAGTGGAAGCCAGGGCCAGGACCCCCAGGCACAACGGTTCCCGTGCCTCTGACAGCCGAGCCGACCATCCCGGCAGGAGGCCAGGCCAGATTCTGATGGCCGGTTCCGGTGACATAATCGCCGACCACATGCTGTCCGTGAACCACGATGCCCAGCACATCCGAGCAGGTGGGAGTCGCTGCCAGTGCGGGCGAAGGCGCGGCGAAAGTCGAGGCCGTCAGGACAGTCACGAGGACCGCCCTGGTTCGCAAGGCCGGTACGTTCATTGCATCCCTCCCTTACTTATAGAAATACGGATCGAGCACGGAAACCTTCGAAACCTGATCCACAGGCAGCCCATTGCGTTCCGCTGCCTGCCGGATGGCCTCCGGCGTCGGGCCGTCATAGATGCAGAAGGTCTTGCGTTTGTCGTCACTCACGTAGGAGTGAACCCAGGTCACACCCAGATCCGCATTACGGTCCACCACCCCCAGGCAGGCAGCGGCGCCCTCACTGTTCATGGGAATCTCGAGACCGTCCGGGAAGGTACGTTCGACCATATAACGCGGCATAGCACTCTCCTTTGAAAGGGCCGGTGTCTCCAGCCGGGAGTATTGTCCGCCTCAACGGCCCGGTATGGCATCGGGAGAACTCCCTAGTTTGGGCGGTCCGGGTCCCCATGCTGAAGAAGGGCCAGGCGCGTGGCTTCGCGCACTGCCTCGGTCCGGCTGCGCACTCCCAGTTTCGAGAGGATTGAGGATACGTGGTGTCCCGCAGTCTTGGTGGACAGGTGCAGTTTCCGGGCGATCTCGGCGTTCTGCAGGCCCTGCTGCAGCAGATGCAGGACTTCCAGTTCCCGGGTGGTGAGGTGGGCAGGGTTGGCACGTGTCGCGGCGCGCGGCCCCCGGGGAATGCCTCTGACGCCGTGTTCCCGCAGGTGCCTGGCGGTCATGCTGGCGGCGGGCCAGGCCCCCAGGCGTTCAAAGATGTTCAGGGCCTCTCTGAGTGCGGTCTCGTCCTCACTTTCCGCCAGAGCCCTGGCAGTCTCGTAGGGACACTTCAGGCGCTGCCATTCCTCGGCCGCTTCCCGCCACTGCCCGGCCATCTGAAGCGCAAAGGGCGTGGCGACCATGGGCGCGTGAATTTCCGTATCGCCGGCCTTCCAGCGCCAGTAGACCAGCTCACCGACGAACCACACATGCCGGTGCCTGACCGCCAGTTCCAGAACTTCACGGGTCTCGTTCAGCACCCGGTTGTGGTCCCCGGCCAGCCACGCCGTTTCGGCCCGGGCCGCACCCACCGGGGCGAGCCGTTGCAGCGTCACGGTCTGGACAGCCATCGCCAGGGCTTCATCAAGCGCACTCAGCGCTTCCGGGTCACCGCGGCGCGTCCGGATTCGCCCCAGGGACACCAGAGCCATCATCCGGCTGATGGCCGACGCTCTCGAAAGCCGGGTGACGCCGAGGGCTGCTTCGGACGCGCGGTTCCACTGTCCCTGGTAGAACCAGGAAAGGGCCTGCCACGCCTGTATGTAATGCCCCTGGCTTTCAATACCGTGCTCCGCGCAGTACCGGAGGCCCGCCTGAAGGTACTGGTCAGCCCGTGGGAACTGATAAAGCTCACCGGCCACCGAGCCCAGGTTGCCGTAGGCTACGGCAACCTGCTGGTCGAGTTGAGCCTTTTCCCCCAGATCAAGACTTCTTTCCAGGTAGCCGCGCCCGTCCTCGTTGCCGGCCAGCAGCATGGCCGTACCCACGGTGCCGAACGCCAGCACCAGAGCCTCGGTATCCTGGCAGTCCTCAGCGATTTTGACTGCTTCCATGCCCCACCGCACAGCATCGGCATTGTCCCGGTTCAGCATGCGCAGATGAGACTGATACCAGTAGGCAAAAGCCAGCTCCGGTCCGGCGGGCAGAGACCTGAGGACTTCCAGTCACCCCTGACTGGCCTGTTCTGCTCGGGCATTCTGGCCCATCACCAGGTACAGCCGGCCCAGCTGAACAAGGTTCTCTCCCTCCTTCTCCCGGTGTCCGGCACGCTGCCAGATGGTCAGCGCCTCCTGCCGGGCCCGGGCCGCCTCCTCGAGCTGTCCTTTGATGTAACACTCTTGCGCGTAGCCCTCCAGCAGGAGCGCCCGTTCGGAGGGCGGAAGCTGTTCGGCGAAACCAAGGGCCCGGGCATACTGAGCTGCGGCCTCCCGGTGCGCCCTGAAGCCGGATGCCCTCCTAGCCGACAGTGGGGCGTAGTGCAGCACCGCCTCGGGATCTCCAGCCTCCTGCGCGTGATGTGCCAGCCTTGCGTAATCATGCGCGGTTACCGACTGTGCCCTGAGGGCTTCCAGGACACACCGGTGCAGATGCAGTCGTTGCTGGGGCAATACGGTTTCGAGGATTGCCTGACGGGCCAGTTCATGCCGGAATGCCAGCGAGGTGCCTTCGGCTTGCAACATGCCTGCCCCGAGACACTCGTCGAGCGCGGCCGGGTTCGGGAAAACAGTCTCCAGCAGCCACATCTCCGCCCGGGAACCGATCACGGCGGCAGCCTCTATGGCCTGCTGTGCTGCCGGTGAAAGCCTGGCTGTCCGGGCAAGCACCGCGTCACGCACGGTGGGGGAACACCCTGTGCCCCGCTGGCGATGACCTCCGTGACGAAGAAGGGATTCCCGTTGGTCTGCCGGTAAAGCGTGCCCGGGTCAAGGCCGGTTTCTGCGGCGAGGTAACTGACGGCCTCCTGCGAGAGGCGCGAAAGCATGAGCCTGCGTGTCGCGGGCGAGGTTGCCAGGTCTCCGATGACGACCCTCAGCGGGTGCCTGGGCCCGACTTCCTCATCCCGGAAACTGGCAATCAGCAGCGCGTGCGCGTTGTCCATTCTCCGGCCGAGAAACCGCAGGAGATCGAGCGTGGCCTCGTCTGCCCAGTGAACGTCCTCAAAAACCACGACCATTGGTTTCGCAGAGCGCTGCAGGATACTCTGGAAACTGCGGAATGCCTGATTTCGCCCCCTGCCTGCTGCAGGAGGTCCTTCAGTTCTCCGTCCAGAGCGGCAGCCATATCGACCAGCGGCTCCAGAGGCCTTGGCGTCGAGAAAGGATCACAGGCACCCACGATGACCCTGACTTTGTCTCCAGCGGTTCTGCAGAACTCCCGGGTGAAAACCGTCTTGCCCACCCCCGCCTCGCCTGCGAGGAAAACCAGCCGACCCTCGCTGGACAAGCTTCCCGGAACCATCCGAGAAGCTTGTCCAGCGAATCAGCCCGTTCCAGCAGGTTCACGGTGAAATCCACTATACGCCCGGCCTCTGAAGACTTCAGCGCCGGAGCCGGCTGCGTCGCGTTGTTCATCGATGACGCTGTTGTGATGGCTTCTGGACAGCGCACGACAAAGAGAATCGTCGGCAGTCATTTCTCGACCAACCAAGCATCCAAAACGAAGAAAACCCCGTCAAAGACAGGGTTTTCGTTCTTGGTGCGAATGCCCAGACTTGAACTGGGGACCTCACGCTTATCAGGCGTGCGCTCTAACCAGCTGAGCTACACTCGCGCGCTTCCGCCGCCTCTTGAGCAGCGGGAGTTAATTTACCAGCGAAGGCGTGGGGTGTCAACGGGGCCACTGGGGGAGGTCTCCGCTGAGCAAAGGCAGCCGCCCGCTTAATAGGGCCAGCTGGTCGGCGCGCCTGGCGGCGTGATGGCCGCGTGGGTCTCCAGCGCGTAGCGGTCGGTCATGCCCGCAATGTGGTCGCACACCGCGCGCGGAAGGCCACTGTGCTCGGCACGCGCCCGTGCGGCGGGAGGCAGCAGGCTGGGACGGGCCAGGTAGGCGCGGAACAGGGTGGTCAGGACCCGTTCGGCCTGCTCGACCTGCATCTCCACGCGCCAGTGCCGGTACAGGTGTTCGCGCAGGAAGGTTCCTGCCGATCGCAGCAGGTCCCGGACGGCGCCACTGTAGGTGATCAGCCGCTCCGGGTGGGCACGGACCTGTGCCGCGCTCTGCACTCCGCTCTGGGTAATAGCCTGTGCGCTGGCCTGGGTCAGATCACGGATCAGCCAACCCAAGAGTTCACGGTGCAGCGTTCGGCGCTCGCGGGAGGTCAATGGGGCAGGTGTACCTGGAACGCGGGTCAGCAGTTCCTGCCACAAAGGCAGTTCCTGCAGCTGCGCAGATGTAATCAGGCCGCTGCGCAGGCCGTCGTCCAGGTCATGCGCGGTGTAGGCCAGCGCATCGGCGGCGTCGACCAGTTGCGCTTCCAGGCTGGCGTGCCCTAGGCCGGCGCGGTCATGCTTGTTCAGGCCGTCGAGGGTATCGAGCGTGAGGTTTAGGCCAGGAAAGTTGGGGTAACGGCTTTCCAGATGCGTCACGATCCGCCGGGCCTGGGTGTTATGGTTAAACCCGCCATAGTCGTGCATCAGCGCGTTCAGAACCCGCTCGCCAGCATGGCCAAAAGGCGGATGGCCCAGGTCGTGTGCCAGGGCAATGGTCTCGGCCAGTGTCTCGTTCAGTCCCAGATTCAGCGCCACCGAGCGGGCCACCTGCTGCACTTCCAGCGTGTGCGTCAGGCGGGTGCGGTAGTGGTCGGCGTGCCCGGACTGCGAGACATTCAGGAACACCTGCGTTTTGGCCTCCAGCCGCCGGAAGGCGGTGGTGTGCAGCACCCGGTCACGGTCTTTCTGAAAGGCGGTGCGGGTCTCGCTCTCGGCTTCCGGGTGCTCGCGTCCGCGCGTGTCGCGGCTGAGGATGGCGTAATGGCAGAGCGTTGCTGCCTCGCGCGCCTCCAGATCAGTCCGGCTGAACATACAGGCAGTCTAGGCTGCACGCTGGCCCACGCGGCTTACGCCGGCCTTCACGGGCCGGTACCTGCAACCAATACCAATGGCATGTTCCCGGCAAGCAGGCTGTGATCTGCTCCAGGCCAACCTACTACCGCGCAGCCGTATGCAAAATTTTATATGTATAACCCGGGCAGCGCGCCGCGAATTCCGCTTCAAGCGACTACCACTGAGAACACTCAGCACAGCGCAGGCCAAGGTCCGAGCACGCTGCACCATGGTGTATAAACCAGAAATCACCTGTGACGATAAGTCCGACTGCAGCTGGGTGTGATGAGGCTATGTGCCTCATCTGCGCTGGCTGCCCTTCTATCAGCAGGGTACGCTGAGCGCCATGACTGAGCGTGCGGCCAGGGTGGAACGTAAGAACCACCGTGCGAAACTAAAAAGGTCGGTCATCCCAGCACATACATCCGCTGGGCCATTGCAGGCGCATCTTCCTGTGTTGAAAGCCCATACCCTCAGGCCCGTGAGGACCCAGGTGCAGGCTGCTTCTCCGGTTCTGCACGCCGGGGATCTGGGACGGCACGAGGAAGCACGTCTGGCCGACGAGCAGCATGACGTGCAATGCCAGATCCGAGAACTGCAGACCACCCTGCCACCTGAGGCGGTAATTACCGCTCTACAGCGGCAGAAGCCCACTCCGGTTTCCGTCCCTTCGCAACCGAGGACTGCCGAAGAATGGGTTACGGTCTTGCGCTACCGGGCCGAGCAGATTGATGGAAAGCTCCTCGATTCCCGTCAGGCCGCGTCCTTCACCGCCTTGCAACGCCATGTGGCTCACACACTTGTAGAGGCATACCGCAGTGACCGGCAGGATCCCAGTGTGCGGCGCGGCGCGTATGCCGCTCAACTCACAACTTTGCAGCGCCATCCGGTCAGTGCTCCGGTCGCACGTGTGGTGCTGAGCCTGATGCCTTCCACCGAACGCCTTGCCCTGCAGCGTGCGATGGATGACCGCATGCTGTGGGAACTGGCTCAGGCGACCCAGGATCAGGCCGCCCTAAAATTGCACACGCTACAACGCCGGCAAGCAGAACTGGATCAGCAGGCGACTCTGCCTGTCGTGCAGCGCATTCAGGCTCGGCGCGGCACTGGGAATCCTTTGCCTGAAGCAGTGCGGCGGCATCTGGAGCAGGGACTCAACCATGATTTGAGCCAGGTGCGAATTCATGACGATGCAGAAGCCGACAAGCTGGCCAAAGGCGTTAATGCCATCGCCTTCACAACCGGCACGGACATCTTCTTTCAAAAGGGGCGCTTCAACCCCAACACGCAGAGCGGCTTGGAACTGCTGGCCCATGAAGTGACCCATTCTGTTCAGCAGAGTAGAAGGCTCGTCGGCAAAGGTATTGATCCAGATGCTGGCCTGGAGCAGGAAGCTACTCGCATGGGAAGGGAACTCTCACATCAGCTGATCGAGAGAAAAGTCCGGGAGCCTGCCCGCCCTGTAGATGTAGTTCAGCAGTTATCACAAGTAAACATTTCAAATTCCTCTACTACCATTCAGCGCCTCGCACAAGCAGCGCAACCCGACTCATGGGATTTGAAGCTTGTGGGATCGCTCGCCACAAAGAATATTTTTATGGCCATTCGCAATGATCGCGGAAAGCTACATGGAAACTATCATTATGCAGGCAACGCAGATAAAATGACACTCGAAGGAGAAATCAAGGCAGGGGGCGACGCCATTTTAGTAGAGCGCACGCAAGATGGAAAAGCGACCGGGAAATTCACCGGGAAAGTGACCGGGCATAATGAATCTGTTCAATACCGTGGCATATGGTCTTCAAGTACAAGGGAAAAGACGTTTGGCTTTTCGGCAAAGTATGCGAGCAGACTGGCGCCATTGCCGTCTAAAGTAAAAGACTCAAAAAATTACGGCGGCAGAATCGGCGACTACGAAATCCGCATGAGAGCCAATTTTAACCAGGGCAGAGTGTCAGGGTACTATTATTACGCCAAGCAGGGAAGCAGCCATAAGATCAAGTTGACGGGCACTCTTACCGGACGGAAACTTCGCCTTCTTGCAGGAGCCGAAATCTTCTCAGCGGACATTGCCACCAGCCTTGACCAGATTCAAGGTTTGTGGGAGTTGAACGGCAAGTCGCTGCCCTTTTCCATTGGTGTGGAAAGTGCCTCAGCAGACAGCCCCAGCAGCGTAAATCCCGAGTTCATTAGCGAAATTATGGCTGCTCTTCCCAAGGCCATGCTCCATGACCTTGACCGGTATGGAAATTCAGTAATGTCTGCTGATTTCAGGACGAACCCTCTATACCGACGAAACGTCACAATGATCGTTGAGGAGTGTTTGAAGTCAGGCGTAACAGACAGAGCGCAGATTGCTTACATCATCGTCACAGCAGCCCACGAAAGTGCTATGGGCGCTAATATGCGTGAGCGCCTGTGGGGATCAAATGTAACGGCAGCCCAGGAGCGGAGATACTTCGATAATGCCTATGGCCCTTCCGGTGCAAATCCAACCCGTGCCCGGAAGCATGGGAATGTGAAGGAGGGAGATGGTTACAAATATCGGGGACGAGGTTTTGTACAGCTGACGTGGGCAGACAATTACGCCAACTGGACGCAGAAGCTTGGTCAGCAAGGTTACCGCATCAATGGTCAGACGCCTGATCTCGTGAACAATCCGGATCTCGTTGCCCAGAATCCGCAGATCGCCGCCGCAATTCTTGTTCAGGGAATGAGAGAAGGCAGTTTCCGCCCGGCCAAGGGACCGCTCAGTCAGTATGTCGGCCATGGCCGCACAAACTTTATAGGTGCCCGCAACACCGTCAACGGGGACGTCAACACGAATGGGATCAAGATGGGCAGGGCTGCTCAGGCACTTTTTAATGCCCTGCAGAACACTAAACTGGTATCTCAGCCTGATCCCCAGGAACGCAATGATCTGCGAAGAAAAATCCTCGCTTCAGCGCTTGCTGGACTAAAAGGCTCAGGCACCGTAAAAATCGCATACTCATGCTCCGCCTGGACTCGTCAAGTTGTCACACAACATGTTGACCCGAATCGCACTCTTTTTGGCGCCTCGGCCTTAGGTACGTACAACGCGTTCAAAAAGGCAGGACTCACTCGGGCCTACTCAGGAACAGGCGACCTGCAGCCAGGAGACATTCTGTTCTGGGATGTACCCCCTGTGTACTGGCATGTTGCCATCTACACCGGAGATGGGCAGGTTGCTGGCAACCATTACGCGATTTATCTCCAGAAATATAAGGAGATCAAGGCGAAAGGCCGCACCATGCCCGGCACCATACAGTTCTACGTCGGGAATATGGCTGTATACGATGGCATTGATGCACGGGGTACTCTCCCATTGCTTCAGGTTGCCGGCAAGAATCCTGCTGCGGTTGCCACAATCCCTGACGGGTGGAGGCCAAAACCATGAAACGGGCATTGCTTCTCGCAGGAGTTGCGCTTCTCTCAGCCGCCGCTCTACGGCCCGATCAGGAATGGGAAGGCAAAGGCGGGGCTGTCATTCAAAATATTCCTTTCATCAAAGAAGGGCTGCACAACCGCCTGACTCAATTTGGCCTTGCCCGACTTATCGCTCCAGTTGCACCTGCCTACGCTCTGACTCAGCCTGAACTCACTAGTCATACCCTATGGCACGTTCCTTACCAGATGCGGGTCTTCAACACCACAGTAGGCGCGGGGTACGCCATGTCGTTTGGTCCGCAGGCAGGCTGCCCGGACCAGGGTGCAGTACGTTGTAATCTGGGCAGCCTGACTGTCCGGGTCTCAGATCGTGCCCTGTCGCGTAAAGCGGTTCAGGAAGTACCGCTTGTTGGCGCCCTGACGGGTCATATCGATGCTGCGGGTATGTGGTGGCGGTTGGGCAAAGCAAACTATGATCTTTTGCTGACCAATACCACTGCACTGCAGTTGGTCATTCTGACCAATGCCGCCTTGACCGATGAGCGTGAAGCTCAAGCACAGCCGCTTAAGCTCACAGGGACAATTGGTCAAGCTCAAATCCTGAGTATGGATTTAAGGCGAACAGATGACGAGGTCTGGGGTTCTTACCTCTATCAGTCAGCGCAGAGTTCAAAGGCGCGCCTTTATCTGTACGGACGCGTCAGAAACCGTGTGCTGACCCTGAATGAATACGATCTGTCGTCGAGACGTCTTAAACCGATCACCGGAACGTTCAGGGGGATGCTCACCGCGACCGGCTCCTTCTCAGGTATCTGGACTTCCCCCATAGGGAAGAACATAAATTTCAAGCTGGCGCAGCAGAAGTAGACGTGGTCATGACGGGAGCACCCGAGCCCTGAAAACTTGTTCACCAGAATGATGGAACTGTCCTTCTCGATAGCCCACCCGGCTTACGCCGGCCTTCACGGGCCGGTGCACTACAGTGGCCGGCATGAGTGGGAAGACGCAGGTGGTGTACCAGGGCCGCATCGTGCAGCTGGAACTGCTGGATGGCAAATGGGAAGTCGTGCGCCACGCCGATGCGGTGGCGATCCTGGTTCTGAACGAGCGTAAGGAGATGCTGCTGGTGCGTCAGGAGCGGCGCGCGATCGGTGCCATGACGGTGGAGGCTCCCGCGGGCCTGATCGACGACGGTGAGACCCCCGAGCAGGCGGCGCGACGCGAACTGCAGGAGGAAGCCGGTCTGGACGGCGACATGACCCTGCTGACACGCTTTTACTCCAGCCCCGGCTTCTGCGATGAGCAACTCTATGTTTTTGAGGCCCGAAACCTGCGGGAGAGCCGGTTGCCGCAGGACGAGGATGAGGAGATCGAAATCGTCTGGATGGCTCCTCAGAAAGTGCTGGACGGACTAAGGGACGGCACGCTGGTGGGAAGCGCCTCCACGGTGACCGCCGCGCTGTACGCCACAGCGCACCTGGCCAGGACCGGAGGGTGAAGACCTACGTCTCCCCCACCCAGCGGCCAGACACCGCCACCGTGGTGGCCATCGGCTCCTTCGATGGCGTGCATCTGGGCCACCAGGCGCTGATCGCGCAGCTCAAGGCGCGGGCCCGGCGTCACCGGGTGCCGAGCGTGGTCTACACCTTCGACCCGCCCACCCGGGTGCTGACCCAGGGCGTGGAATTCCTGTCCACCCTGCCTGAGAAGCTGGATCTGCTGGACCGCTACGGCGTCGACGAGACGGTGGCAGTGTCCTTCACCACCGAGTTCGCGGCCCGGCCCAAGGACGCCTTTCTGGAGGACCTGCGGCTGCTGCGGCCCCGAACCATCGTCGTCGGGGAGGACTTTCACTTCGGACGCGGCCGGGCCGGGTCGGTCGAGGACCTGCGGCTGGTCGCGCCGGAGGTGCTGGTGGTTCCGATTCACGGCCTGAGTGGCGAGGACATCAAGAGCACCCGGGTCCGCGAATACCTGCGCGCCGGGGACGTCGCGGGTGCCCGCCGCCTGCTGGGCCGCCGTTATGAGGCCCAGGGCGTGGTGGTGCAGGGCGATCAGCTGGGGCGCACGCTCGGCTGGCCCACCGCGAACATCCAGGTGCCGGAAGGCAAGGCCCTGCCGCTGGGGGTCTTTGCCGTCACCGTGACCGGCGAGGGGCTCGACGCCTGCCCCGGGATGGCCAACGTGGGACTGCGCCCTACCGTAAACGGGCGCGAACGCCGCTTCGAGGTTCACCTGTTCGATTATCAGGACAACCTGTACGGGCAGGAGCTGCAGGTCAAGTTCTTTGCGCTCCTGCGCGGCGAGCAGAAGTTCAGCGGTCTAGACGCCCTGACAGCGCAGCTGAACCTCGACGCCCAGGCCGCCCGGGCTGCGCTGGCCAGCAGCGACTGAAACGCGGCACTCACAGCGGTATGCGGTATTCCGTTCTGTTGACGGGAGGAGCGCATTCCCGTCAACTCCACTCGCCCCACAGCCGTTGACGGTGGGAACCCTCGACAGCTGTAGGTACCGCTATCAGGGCAGGGGAAGCAGGCGGCGGATGCTCCACTCGCCGTAGCCGTCAGCCACGTTGGCTTCCGCCGTGCCGCTGTAGACCAGGGTGGGATACCCAAGCGCAGGGTCAAAACGCAGCTTCAGGTCCGGACACCGGGTCTGCTGCTGCGCCCGCAGGGTCTGCCGGACTGTGGCAAAGCGCTCTTCCATGGGGCCGGCCGTCATGGGCAGGGCTACCATGACATCACCCTGGACAGGCTTCAGGCTGGTCCGACGGCTGTTCCTGACAGTAATCCTGACCTCCGGAAACAACACCGGCGCCGCCAGCTGACGCAGGTCATAGGTGTAGTTCCGGAGTCCTGCGGCGGCCCACTTCGCCTGGGCCGCCTGCAGCTGACGGTTCAGCGTCACGAAGTCCGGGCGGATATATCCGGGCCTGCACCCCTGTGTCGAGGGCGGAGGGCGGGACCCCTCTGCACCGCCCGCGTGTGCAGGAGGACCCAGAAGCAGGGCAGCCAGGACCAGCGTGGAGACGTGCCGTCGGTGAAGGGTCATGCCGCACAGGGTAAACCCGAGCGTTGGCCTGGAGCAGAAGAATCCAGCGGGCACCCCAGTCCGGCCTGACGACAGCAGGTTACACGTCGCGTGGGGCGTACCCTGTGTCCATGAGCACCACCGACCCGATCACCCTGCCCCCTGTACTGGACCTGGGCTATTCGCTGTGTCCCAACGACACCTTTATCTTTCACGCGCTGCACGCCGGGCTGGTACGTGGCCCATTGCCGGTCCGGGAGGTGCTCGAAGACGTTCAGACCCTCAACGAGTGGGCCCTGAGCGGCCGGCTGCCCATGACCAAAATCAGCTACCGGGCCTATTTCGAAGTCATGGACCAGTATGTGGCCCTGCGCGCCGGTGGAGCTCTCGGGCGCGGCGTCGGCCCGCTGATCGTGACGCGTGGAGCGGGTCAGGACCTGAACGGACGGCGGGTGGCTTCTCCGGGGGCCCTGACCACGGCCGAGCTGCTGCTGAAGCTGGTCTTTCCTGAGGTTCAGGTGGTCCGCATGCGGTACAACGAGATCATGCCGGCCGTGGCCCGTGGGCAATACCACGGTGAGCCACTGGACGCCGGGCTGATTATTCACGAGTCGCGCTTTACCTACCACGAATATGGCCTGAACCAGCAGCTGGACCTGGGGGCCTGGTGGGAGAAGGATACCGGCCTGCCGCTGCCGCTGGGTGCCATTCTGGTTCGCCGTGACCTTCCCAGCGAGCTGCAGTGGAACCTCAACACGGCGGTGCGCCAGAGCCTGGAGTACGCCTACGCACACCCGGAGGCCTCACGCGGCTATGTGCGCCAGCACGCGCTGGAACTGTCCGACGAGGTCATGCAGGCGCATATCGACCTGTACGTGAACCCCTTCAGCCTGGACGTAGGCACACAGGGTGAGCAGGCCGTGCGCGAACTGTACCGCCGGGCTGTGGATGTGGGGGCCGTGCCTCCAAGCTCTCTGCCGCTGTTTGTCACGCCGCCCCACGGCAGCTGATGGGCAGGGCGTGGAAAAAGATGGGAATTATAAAGACAGCCTGAAGCCCTTGGGCTAGGCTGAGCGGGTGACCACACCCGGCGCCCCCGCGCAACCGTCCATCGAGGTGATGGGGCTGTACAAGAAGTACCGCTCCCAGACCGTTCTGGAAGATGTGAACCTGACCGTCAGCCCCGGTGAGGTGTATGCCCTGACCGGCCCCAACGGCGCCGGCAAGACGACCCTGATCCGGACCATCACTGGCCTGGCCTTCCCTACCCGGGGTGAGGTCCGGCTGCTGGGCCGCAGTGTCCACAAGGAAGGCGTGCACGCACGGGCCCACCTGGGCGCTGTGGTGGAAGCCCCGGCCCGCTTTTATGGGCAGTTCACGGGAACCCAGAACCTGATGATTCACGCGCGTCTGGCCGGCATGGCACCCGGCGCCCAGCCGGTTACCCGCGCCCGGGTCCGCGAGGTGCTGGCCCTGCTGGAACTGACCCGTATGGCCGACCGGCGGGTCGCCGAGTTCTCACTGGGGCAGCGGCAGCGGCTGGGCGTGGCCAGCGCCATCCTGGCCGAACCGAAGGTGCTGATTCTGGACGAGCCCACCAGCGGCCTGGACCCGCTGGGCATCGGACTGATTCACCGGATCGTGACCAGCATGGCCACCAGCGGCTGTGCGGTGGTTCTGAGTACCCACCACCTGCGGGAAATCGCCACCTATGCCCACACGGTGGGCATCCTGACCGGCGGGCGGCTGGTGGAAAACGTGGACCTTCGGGCCCGGCAGTCGGCCTACCGCTTCCGGGTGGACGATCCGGTCGCGGCGGCAGCGGCCCTGGAACGCCTGCCTTACGTGAAAAAAGCCAGCACCCGCACGCCCTATGCCGTGGCACACCTGGGCAGCGACTCACGCGTGCCCGAGACCCTGGCGCACCTGGGTGCCCTGGGCATCCGGGTGTTCGAGGCCAGCCCGGACCTGTTCGACCTGTACGAGTACTACCGCGAACGCGTGGAGCACCCCTGATGAAGACCCTGCTGACCCCCATAGCGGAGGCGCGATGCTGAGCCTCCTGTCCCTGGAATTCCGCAAGATGCTGGGCTCGCGTAGCGCGAGGCTGGCCCTGCTGGTGACCTTCTTTCTGCCCCTGGTGTGGGCCTTTGCTCCGCGGTTGAACGTGCTGGTGCCTATCGGCATCATCAGCGGCTGGCAGTTGCCGGCTGTCAGCCTGGGGATCGCCGTGCAGACGCTGATTCCACTGTTTCTGGCCGTCACGGTCGCCGAACTGATCGGCGCCGAGGTTTCGCAGGGCACGCTGGCGCCGCTGCTGCTGCGCCCGGTGGACCGCACCCGCGTGATTCTCAGCAAACTAGTTGCGGCGCTGACCTACCCCTTTATCCTAGTGGCCAGTACCGTGCTCGGAGCCCTGCTGGCCGGTATTCCACTGGGATTCGGCTCCTTTACCGGCGGCACCGGCCTGGGCCCCGGGCTGTTCGTGGGCGTGGGTGAACTCAGCAGCGCGGCGGCCCTGGGGCAGGTCGTGCGTGGCAGCCTCCTGGCCGGCGTGATGCTGATGCCCATTGCCGCGCTGGCCCTGCTGTTCGGGGTGCTGTATATCAACACGGCCGCCGCCGCCCTGGCGACCATCGCGGCCCTGAGCGTCATGCGGCTGCTGGTGGTGTTCCCCGAAGGCCTGCAGCGCATCCTGCTGACCAGTCACCTCAACCTGTACGTGCAGCAGGGCAACCTGACCCAGCCGCTGATTCTGCTGCTGATCTACACCCTGGGCTTCGGGCTGATTACCGCGCTGCTGTTCGAGAACCGCGACCTGTAACGGCGAAGGCGAAGGGCCCGGACACACCACGTGTCCGGGCCCTTCGTGTCGTGGGCGCTTACTTGTTCTGGGACAGGCGCTCAAGGACCAGTCGGCTGACCGTCTTGAGGGTCTCGAACACGCCGCCGCCGGTATGGGCCGTCGCCTCGAACAACAGCAGTTCCTTCTTGGGGTCCACGACCGCGCGGATCATGTCGGCCGACAGGGCGTCAGGCAGGTCACGCTTGTTGATCTGCAGCACGATCGGCACGTCGCGCACGTCGATGCCATGCTCCGCAAGGTTCTCACGCAGGTTGCGCATGCTTTCGGCGTTGGCGCGCAGGCGGTTGGGTGCGCTGTCCGCCACGAACACAATGCCGTCCACGCCACGCAGGATCAGCTTGCGGCTGGCGTTGTAGAACACCTGTCCCGGCACGGTGTACAGGTGAAAGCGGGTCTTGAAGCCCTGGACGGTACCCAGGTCCAGCGGCAGGAAGTCGAAGAACAGCGTCCGCTCGTCTTCTGTCGCCAGGCTGACCATCTCGCCGCGCAGGTGGCCGGGCACCTTGGAAAAGACGTGCTTGAGGTTGGTGGTCTTGCCGCTCATGCCAGGACCGTAGTAGACGATCTTGCAGTTGATTTCTCGGGCCGCGAAGTTGATGGTGCTCATGCAGTCACTCCTGTATGAAAAAGGTCAGCCCAGCAGGTCGTCGAGCAGGGCGCTGGCGCCTTTGCTGAAGTCATCGGTGAGCTGCATGGGGGGCACATCCTTGAGCTCTTCGAGAATGGCGGCAAGCTGCGCGATGGTTTTCTTGGCGTAGACCTTTACCTTGCCCAGGGGCACGCTGCCGTCGAAGATCAGCGTCAGCAGGGCCGAGTCGCCGACCGACTCGACGTACAGGGTGCCGTTCTCGCCCTGGTGGATCTGCTCGCTGAAGGTGCGCTCGCCCAGCATGTTGGCCAGGGCGGCGGTGGCCGCAGCGTTGCTGGCGACTAGTGTGGCCACGCTGTCGAGTGCCGGAGGACGGGGCGCCCAGAGCGCTTCTTTGTGAGAGAGCACGAAGCCCTTGCGGTCTACCAGCAGGCCGTAACGCACACCGGTGGTCACCAGCAGGTCCTGAATATGCTGGTCCACGCGTTCAAAGGCGTCACCGTACAGCGCAAGTGAAGGTTCAATCATCTCCCCCGGAGTATAGAAGTGACTTTCATACAGGACCGTCACATGCCTGTTGTCCAGCGTGAGGAAATCCACCTGAAGGCGCCGGAAACTCATGCGCCTGTCAGGGAGCGGGCGTTACACTCGCCCGCGTGAAGGGCGAGTCAACATTCCGCACGCGCCGGCTTCTGAAGCTGGCGCTGCTTTCCGGCAGCCTGCTGCTGACCACAGCGGCGGCCCGGCCACTGGCCATCGGCGGCGCGCTGCAAAGCGCCAGCGTGGGCACCCGCGTTATCGGCGGCCATGAGATGCTGGCGGTGTGGACGCTGCCGCGCCTGGGGATCAGCGTGCGCAACGACCCGCTGGACCTGCGCCTGCTGATGGGGGGACGCGAACTGCGCTACTCGCCGGACACCGGCTGGCGGGCCGTGGGCTTTGCCCTGAACACTCCACTGCCGGTGCCGCAGATCATCGAGGGCAGCCTCTATGTTCCGCTTCAGGCCCTGCTGGCCCTCAACGTCGGCGTCCTGGCCGATACGCCGGACCTGCTGGACCTCCGGGCGCCGGCCAGCGTGCCGACCACGACGTTGCCGCCCACCCGGCCTGTTGCAGGTGGTACCGCCGCAGCCCCCGTCTCCCCTGCTCCGGTCACTCCCGCGCCGGTGACCCCGGCCCCAGCGCCACCGGTCTCGCCTGCTCCAGCGCCTGTGGCCCCGCCTGCACCCTCCTTCACCTCCGTCGCCCGCCTGGACACGGTGCGGGTCAGCCGGACCCTGCACCGCACCGTGGAGGTGCAGCGTGTCGTGCTTGAACTGAGCGGCGCCGCGCCGCACAGCGTCAGCCGGGAGGCGCGTGGCCTGAGTGTCTCCCTGCCCGGCGTAAGCGCCCAGAGCAGTGTGCAGACCCTGCCGTCCGGCGATACCCTGACCGTGACCCAGACCTCGACAGGCACCAGCGTGGCCCTGGCCACCGGCGGAGGACGCAGCGAGATCTTTACGCTGGACGACCCTCACCGGGTGGTGATCGACACGACCACCTACACCGACACCCGCGTGCCGCCGCCCATCAATCCGGACGAGCTGCCGGCGGGGGTGACCTACCGGCATAACGGCAAGCTGCACCTGCTGAGCTTCGACCCGGCACGTTTCCAGGCCCGGGTGGTCAGCGCTCCGCAGGGCCGCGCCCTGGACGTGGCGCAACTGGTCAAGGGAGCCGGAGCCGTTGCTGGGGTCAACGGAGGGTACTTCGATCCCTCCAGCAGCCTCCCGGTGGACCTGGTGGCGGTCGGCGGCCTGATGACGGCCGGCAGCCTGGAAAAGCGCGCCACGGTGGGCTTCACCGCACAGGGCCAGACCCTGTTCGGGTATCCGCGGCCCCGGTACGTGCTCAGCGGCCCCTGGGGCAGCGTGACCGTCAATGCCGTGCGCAGCCGGGCCACACCCAGCCTGCTGACCGCGTTTGTGGGAGACGGACGGACTTCCGTGGGGGCCGACACCCTGACCACGCTGTATCTCCAGCCGGGTGCCGGCAGCGTTGCCCGCGCCCTGAGCGGTGTCAATACCCCTCCAGCCGGTACACTGGCCTTTACCTTCGACCCCGCCCGGTATCCGCAGCTGCCCCGCGCCGCCGGACAGCCGCTCAGCGCCGCATTGAACTGGCAGGCCAGCGACGCCCCCTGGCCCACAGCCCAGGACGCCCTGAGTGCCGGGCCACTGCTGCTGCAGGGCGGCCGGGTGGTCCTGAACCCTGCCCGCGAGGACTTCGATACCCGGACCAACATCTGGCGGCCGACCCGGCAGGTGGCCTTCGGCACGCTGGGGGGTCAGCCGACCATCGCCTATCTGGAGCACGGCACACCCGAGGCCTTCGCAGCAGCTCTGGCCGGCGCCGGAATGCAGGACGCCGTGCGTCTGGACAGCGGCAGCAGCGCCACCGCTTACCTCTCCGGTGGTTACGGGGGCCTGGGAGGCTACCTGAATACCGTCTGGAGCCGCCCGGTACCGAACGCCATCGTGTTCGTTCCGAAAACAGGTACGGCGCAGAAAAAGTAGGTCCCCGGACCGGGCGGGTCGCTCTTCAGGGCACTTCAGACGCCTACGAATATTCCGCACGGTTATGACCTGCAGGAGTTTCTCTGGCATCGGCCGACACAAGCAAAAACTCGATGCCGGAAAGGTCAGGGGGCTGGCACCACTTCGCCCGCCTCAGCGCGGGCAGAGTCTCCTGTGTTCCGGCGCGCAGGTACTTGCTGACGTCAGCTGGAATGGTTGAGTCGCAGCCTCTCGCGGAGCGGCAGGAGGTCACCCCCCCTACCCCCAATTTTCCTCCTGAACCCTGGCGTCTTTCTCTCTTCAGCCCAGATTCAGACGTACACGAACTTGCTAAAGTTGAAGGCAAGCTCCACATTCGTCGCAGAGTCGACGTCCATTTGTGCCTGTCCCTCGTCAGGGCCACAGGCCCGGCCAGCGCGCCGAGCCATCACCGAGTTCAAGCCAACCGGAGCCCGTCATGCCCGACCCCCAGAAGCAGCGTATTAAAAGCCTGATCGCTGAGGCGGACGCTCTGGTGGTGGCGGACCCGCAGCAGGCGATGGCCACGGCACAGCGGGCCCTTGCCCTGGCACGTGACGCCCGCGACGACGAAAGCTACGGTCAGGCGCTGTGCAGCTACGCGGCCACGCTGTTTTTTCAGTCGAAGTACACCGAGGCACGTGAGGCATACCTGGAAGCGCAGCACGTTGGCAGGACCCGGGCCGACCAGCGCCTGATGGCACGCGCGGTCAACGGGCTGGGCATCACGTCCAGGGCCCTGGGAGAGTACGGCGCGGCCATGGAATTTTTCCTGTCCAGCCTGCAGCTCACCCAGGAGGCGGGCGATGAGGCCATGCGGCTGCGGGTCCTGAGCAACATTGGCCTGATTCACAGCCAGCTTGGAGATCATGCCCTGTCTCTTTCTCTCCAGCTTGAGGTCATGGCCAGCGCCCACACCCTGAGCCTGCCGCTCGTGGAGTCCGCCGCCGCAGTCAACGCGGTGGTCGCCTCCCATGACCTGGGAGACTTTCAGGCGGCGCTGGCCATGATCGACGAGCGCCTGCCGGTCACACGGCACCAGGGCAATCAGCTCAACGAGATGCTTCTTCAGACTTATCAGGCACTGAGTCTGCTGGCTCTGGACCGGCCCGGCGAGGCGGTGGCGCCAGCGACGGCAGCACTGCAGCAGGCTCAGGACCTGGGCAACGAGGACAGCGTGGCCCAGCTGCACACCACGCTGGGTCACGCCTACCATCGTCTGGGGCAGGTCCTGCTGGCCAGGGACCACCTCGAACAGGCGACGGCTCAGGGTCAGCGGGTGGGCCAGCTGCGGGAGAGCCGGGCGCTGAAGATCCTGAGTGAGCTGGAAGCAGACCAGGGCAACTGGCAGGCCGCCTATACCCTGAGCCAGCGTCAGCAGGTGGTGGAGCGGGAGTTGCAGGAGCAGACCACCCAGCGCAATGTCCAGGTGCTCTCGGCCCAGATGCAGCTCGAACTCCTGAAACGCGAGGCCGCCGCCAGCCGGAGCCGCGCGGCGGAACTCGAGGAGCATGTCGCACAGCGCACCCGCGAACTGCAGCGCGTCAATGACATGCTCCAGCACGCTGCCTTTCACGACTCGCTGACCGGGCTGGGCAACCGCTCGCTGTTTCACCAGTATCTGGGCCGGGTCATGCAGGCGGGCACCCAGGGCGCAGGCCTGACCTACGCGGTGCTGTTTCTGGACTGCGACCGCTTCAAACAGATCAACGACACGCTGGGACACGACGTGGGCGATCAGGTGCTCCGGGCCTTCGCCGCGCGCCTCCAGGCCACGCTGCCCCCCGGCGCCGTACTGGCCCGCTTCGGAGGCGATGAATTCGCCGTACTGCTGGAACAGGTGCAGAGCCCCGGAACTGCCCTGGCGGTGGCCTCACAGATCAGCGAGTCGCTGGGCACCCCGATTGCCCTGGCAGGGCGCACCTTTCTGATCACGGCCGGAATCGGCGTCGTGATGGGCCACAACCGCTACCTCAAAGTCGAGGAGGTGCTGCGCGACGCCGATATCGCGATGTACCATGCCAAGGCCAGGGGACCCTCCCAGACCGCCGTGTTCACGTCCAGCATGTACGAGCGCATGCTGCGCCGCACGGTCCTGGAAGACGAGCTGCGGGCGGCCCTGAACCAGCACCTGTTATCGGTGCACTATCAGCCGATCGTCGATGTCCGGACGGGGGAAATTGCCAGTCTGGAGGCGCTGGCGCGCTGGTTTCATCCCGAGCTCGGAGAGGTCCCGCCGGACACGTTTATTCCAGTAGCCGAAGACGCCGGGCTGATTATCGAGCTCGACCGGCAGATCCTGAAACAGGCCTGCCTGCAGGTCCGATTCTGGAACGCCCAGGTTCGGCCCCGGGCGCCGGTCCACCTGAATGTGAATATCAGTGCCGTCCACTTCGCCCACACGACCTTCGCCGGAGCGGTCATGCACCTGCTGGAAGACACTGGCTTTCCCCCCTCGCTGCTGCGGTTCGAAATCACCGAGCGGCTGCTGCTCGACCGGTCTCCGGTGGCCCAGGCCAATCTCGACGCGCTGCACCAGCTGGGCATCCAGTTTCATATCGATGACTTCGGCACCGGGTATTCCTCACTGTCCTACCTGCAGGAGTTCACGGCCTCCACGCTCAAGATCGACCGTTCGTTCATCCGGGGCATCGACCAGACATCCAGGAGCGCCGAAATGGTGCGCATCATCCTGGCCATGGCGAAAAACCTCAACATGTTGGTCGTCGCCGAAGGAGTGCAAACCCAGCAGCAATGGGCGTGGCTCAGCCGCGAGGGCTGTGATCAGGCCCAGGGGCACTACTTTTCTCCCCCGGCACCGGTAGACACGGTGACGGGCCTGCTCCAGGAGCGCTTCCGGACAGCCCATGCCGATTCCGGTTAAAGCCTGCGAGCTTCAGGCAACCCGCGCCGTAAGGAATGCCGCTTCCGGACCTGCAGCGATGAGCGGGTGGACCTGCGAACGCTGAGCACAGCCGGTGGGGGCGTCCCAGAGCCTCCCGTGCCTCTTGGCACACCGGTCCCTTCCCGGTCAAAGGACATAACAAACGGCAGAGCATATCAGGGCTAGTCTCCATAAGGCAGGTGCTGCCTGTAGCAACCCCGCCCTACCGCCTGCCCGAGACCTTCTGTGGAGACTCTGCCGTTCCCAGCATTTCCAGCAGACGCACGTAGGCCTGGGCAGTGACCTGGACGTCACCGAAACTGCGGTGTCGACCGCCTGGCGCAAAGTTCAGGCCCAGGCGCTCGGCCAGCACGGTCAGGTTGTGGGCGCGTTCTTTAGGAAAAGCACGGCGGGAAAGCTGCACCGTGCAGTGCTCGGCCGCAGGTGCCCAGGCCATCCCCAGGCGGCGCGCCTGGGCGCGCATGAACCCGCCATCGAAGCCCACGTTGTGGGCGACCACCGCCGCGTCCCCCACGAACTCCAGGAATTCCGGCAGGACCTCCTCGATTGCCGGCGCACTGCGGACCATCTCATTGCTGATGCCGTGAACCCGCTGGGCATGCCAGGGGATCATCAGCCGCTCACCTGCGGCGTTGGTGGGCCTCACCAGGGTCTCGTATTTGAGGTGTTCGTGTACCTGGCCGTCCACCACCCGAAGGGCACCGATCTCCACAATCCCGTCTCGTTCAGGGGAGAGGCCGGTGGTTTCCAGGTCGAACACGACTACGTTCACGCCTGCAGGGTAGCGCCTCACGCCGGGAGCAGCGCCTCAGCGCACCGCCAGAGGCGTGCCGGTGGTCCTGCCAGCGCTGTGGGCAACCCTCAGGCGGGCGATGGTGCTGAGTCTGGCCTGCTGTGGTTCAGCCGCTGGCGGGCAGATGCGCCTGCATCAATGCGCTCACTGCCTCCTCTTTGCCTTTGGCTTCCACCTCGATCCAGGGCACGTCGGCGTACGCACTGGGCAACTCGGTGATCAGGTAGCTGTGCCGGCGGTCCTGGGGACCATCGATACCGTTGCTCAGGTGCACCACCTGCCACTCCGGCGGCGTCCAGGTACGCCGGGCGGCCAGCACCCATTCGCGGACACTTGGGTGCTCCTGGTTCGGCAACCGCTCGCGGACGACATGGTGATGGGCGTCAAAGACAAACGGGGTGCCGGTGGCCTCACAAACGGGCAACAGATCCTGGGCCCCGTAAGCCCGTTCATCGTTTTCCAGACCCAGGCGCGGGCGGACCGATTCCGGCAGGTCGGGGATCAGGGCCTGCAACTCGGCGGCGCGCCCGCCTTTGCCACCGTGAAGCAGCAACAGATTCCACGCGCTGCGCTCCAGGCCCAGGCCATCCATCACCCGGGCGTGGGTGGTCAGCGCCGCCAGGCTGGAGGCGCGAACCTCGGGACGCTCACTGTTCAGCACGATGAACTGCTCCGGGTGCATCAACACGCGTATTCCGGCCGCACGAAAAGCCTTTCCTGCCTCACGCAGCGGCCCGGCCAGCGAGGAAAGCACCGCCTCACCTGTGTCGTCCCCGGCAAGGTCGAGCATGGGAAACAGGCTGGAACTCATTCGGTAAAGGCGGATGCCGCGTGCAGCGCAGTAAGCGGCCGCCGCATGCAGCCGGGAAATATTGTCGGCGTACAGGTCCAGCAGTTTCGCTTCACGCTCATCTGGTCCCAGCGTCCGGTAGCGGCTGAGGGTCACGGTCCGGAAGCGCACCTCGGGACCCACCGTGAGACAGACCAGGCCGTAGGCCGGCGCCCCGGTCATGCCGGCCTCCGCACCACATGCCGGCAGCGGTCGGAACAGTACCGCACCTGCTCCCAGTCACGCGCCCACTTGCGCCGCCAGGTAAAAGGCAGCCCACACCCGGCGCAGATCTTAGTGGGGCGTTCAGACGGTTTGCGTCCGCCACCAAAGCTCTTCTCAGGCATCGTGCCTTTCTCCGGCATGGTGCGGCTCCAGGGCCTGAAGAGTGCGGCGCAGCAGCTCATGTGGTGTTTCGTCGGCGCTTACGCGGAGTGTCAGGACATCAGACTCCTGTGCCCCGGGCAGCTCCAGGGTGGTGAGTTGTGACGACAGCAACGTGGGACCGACCGGATGGTTCTGACGCTGCTGCAGGCGCACACTGAGGACAGGGGCCGGTACGTCCAGAAATAAAAACCGCACCTGTGCTCCGCGCAGGATGTCGCGTGCACCACGGGTCAGAGCTGAGCAAGCCAGCACCGCGTGCGGCTGGGCCTGCAGGGCGCCGTGTACCCGCTCAAGCCAGGGCCGCCGTTGCTCGTCCGTCAACCCGACCCCCCGGGCCATCTGCTCCACGGCAGCCGGGTCGTGGAAGTCATCCGCGTCCAGAAACTGCCAGCCCAGTCTGTCAGCCAGCGCGCGGCCCAGCGTGGTCTTGCCACTGCCCGCCACGCCCATCACCACCAGTCTCATGAGCGCCAGTCTGCCGCACGGGCAGGTCGGTGACCGTGGCACGGCCCGCATCTTTGGGCGGATGACCCGGCCACGGCCTTGCGAAAGGCTGAAGGCATGACTCAATGGCGAAGTCGGGCAGTCCTTCTGGGCCTGTTTGTGGTCACGCAGCTGCGCTGTTGTGTCTTCGCCCTGCTGGTCGTTGGTCTGCTGGCGGCCTCTTCAGCATGGCCTCCGGATCAGTGGGGAATCGCGCGCTACGACGCGCTGCTGGCGGGCTGTGTGCTGGCCCAGCTGGGGCTGATCCGGGCCCGCGCCGAGTCCGCGCGTGAGGCCGCGGTGGTGCTGGCTTTCCATGGACTGGGCTTTGCACTGGAGGCCTTCAAGGTGTCGCAGGGCAGCTGGGCGTACCCTGACGAGGCCCACAGCAAGGTCTTCGGTGTGCCGCTCTATGCAGGATTCATGTATGCCAGTGTGGGCAGTTACATGGCCCAGGCATGGCGGCAATTCGGCCTCCGCCTGTCAGGACTTCCGCCGATGCCGCTGCAATGGGTGCTGACGGGCAGCATCTACCTCAACTTCTTTACACACCACTTCGGGCCGGACCTGCGCTACGCCCTGGCTGGAGCGCTGGCGCTGGCGTTCCGGCGTGCTCAGGTGACCTTCGCCGTGGCTGGGCACAGCCTGCGGATGCCGCTGCTGCTGTCCTTTGTCCTGATTGGGCTGGCGGTGTTCGTGGCCGAAAACGGCGCGACCTACCTCGGTGCCTGGGTCTATCCACACCAGCAGGGCAGCTGGCAGCCGGTCCACCTGGGTAAATGGCTTGCCTGGACCCTGCTGGTGGTCGTGGCCTTCCTGACCGTCTCGGCGCTGAAGACCTGGGAGGCACAGCAGTCAGCCGAACTGCGCCCAGGTCCTACAGCAGACGGCCGGAATCAGAGGAGCCCGCTTCCAGCGGATCAGGGGCGCGGACCGGCACCCCGCGTGCATTGAGGGCCTCGCGCAGCATGGGAATGTTCTTCAGGGCATGCCCGCGCGTGGTGTTCATAAAAAACACGTAGAGTTCCGCCAGTTCGTCGTTGACAAAGGCAATTTTCTCAGCCCACTCGTCCATTTCGGTGCGGCTGTACAGGTAGTCGTGCCGCTCGGCCGCGCTCTGCCCTTCCCACCAGCTGCCACTGTTGCGGCCGTGTAGACGCAGATACCCCACGTCTCCAGTCACGTGCACCTGCGGTTCGGGCATGCCGCCCACCGGCGGGTAGTCGGGACTGACCCAGATGAGCCCGAATTCGGCCATACCTTCGCGCACTTCGGGCTTGTCCCAGCTGGCATGCCGCAGTTCCACTGCCAGTTCCCGCCCGGCAAAGCGCTCGGAGAGCATGTGCAGGTACTTGCGGTTGTCGGCTGTGCGGTGAAACGAGTATGGAAACTGCGCCAGATACGGACCCATGATGCCTGCCTCACGCAGGGGCTCGGGACTTTGCAGCATGCGGTCGAAATCCACGTCGGTGGGCGCGCGGTCGTGAGTGAAGACCTTGTTGAGTTTCACCGCGAAGCGGGTGCGGCCCCCCGACTTGCGGGCCATACCCTCAAATGCCTTCAGGCCGGGAATGGCGTAGAAGCTGCTGTTGAGTTCCACCGCGTCGAAGGAGGCGGCATAGGTGCTGAGGTAGTCGTCCTTGCGCACGCCCTCATAGATCAGGCCCGGGGCTGTCCACTCCTCGTTGCTGTACCCACCGCAACCGATATACACGCGCATACTCCGAGGCTAGCGTGCAGGCGCGGCAGCGCGCATCTGCGTGAACGCTGGGTTGAGGCCCCGGGAAAAGCTCAGCCAGAGTGGGCCACGCGGTTCAAACGGGTCCAGAAGGCGGTGATGGTCTTCAGGGTTTCAGCAAACTGCCGCAGTTCCAGTGGCTTGACCACGTAGGCACTGGCACCGTGCTCGTAGCTGGCCCGCACATCCCTGCTTTCGCCGCTGGTGGTCAGCATGACGACTGGAATGCGGCGGGTCGCGTCGTGAGCACGGATCTCGTCCAGAACAGCCAGGCCGTCCATGTGAGGCATTTTGAGGTCCAGCAGAATCAGGTCCGGCAATTCCCCGGCCTCTCCGTGCAACAAAGCCACCGCCTCACTTCCGCCGCCGGCGACCACCACATTGTGCTGCTGGCCGGACTGTGCAAAAGCATGGAGGGCCAGCTCCACATCGTGAGGATTGTCGTCTATCAGCAGAATGCGTCGGCTTTCCATAGCGTCTCCTCGAAGGGGGCGACTGGACGAATCGTATGAACAGAGTATCAAGGTACTGTGAAGAAATTCATGAACAAATCCACGTTTGAAAGATAGTTGTAAAGGCTTAGCTGCAGGAGGCTACACAACGCAGTCCCGACACGAATGAGGTCAAGCCAGCGGCGCGTAGACTGCACAGCGTGTTGACCAAGCGCATCATTCCCTGCCTGGACGTCCAGAACGGACGTGTGGTGAAAAACGTGCGGTTCTTTGAGAACCACCGTGACGCCGGTGATCCGCTAGCGCTGGCGCAGGCCTATGAGGCCCAGCAGGCCGACGAACTGGTTTTTTACGACATCACGGCCACGCATGAGGGCCGCGCCCTGATGCTGGATGTCGCTGCGCAGGTGGCCGAGCAGGTGATGATGCCCCTGACCGTGGGTGGCGGGATCAATGCCGTGTCGGACTTCCGGCAGCTGCTGATGGCCGGCGCCGACAAGATCAGCGTGAACAGCGGCGCCGTCAAACGTCCCGAGCTGATCCGTGAGGCCAGCGACCACTTCGGCGCCCAGTGCGTGATGCTCAGCATTGACGCCAAACGCCGTCCCGGCACGCAAAGCTGGACGGTGCATGTGGGCGGGGGTCGGATCGATACCGGCGTCGACCTGCTCGAGTGGGCTGTCCGGGGCCAGACCCTGGGAGCCGGAGAAATCTGTCTGAACATCATGGACACTGACGGTACGCGGGAGGGCTTCGATCTGGAGGCCACCCGGATGGTGGCGCAGGCCGTGGACCTGCCGGTCATCGCCTCGGGAGGCGCCGGCCAGATGCAGGATTTCTGCGACGTGCTGCGTGGTGGCGAGGCCGGCGGCCATGCGGACGCGGCCCTGGCGGCCAGCGTGTTTCACTTTGGCGAACTGACCGTCCCGCAGGTCAAGGCCTTTCTTCAGACCCAGGGTGTCCCCGTCCGCCCGGATTGGCCGGCCGACCCGCTCAGGAAGGGGGCGTGATGACGGCTCCTGATCTGAGTGGCCTGAAGTTCGGTGCGGACAACCTGCTTCCGGTGGTGACGCAGGACGCCCGGACCGGCGCGGTGCTGATGCAGGCCTATGCCGACCGCGCCGCCATCGAGCGCACCCTGGCCACGCGTGAGGCGACCTATTACAGCCGCTCGCGCCAGGAACAGTGGGTCAAGGGGCAGAGCAGCGGCCACACCCAGCACGTGGTCAGCGTTCACCTGGACTGCGACGGCGACAGCGTGCTGTACCGCGTGGAACAGACCGGTCCGGCGTGCCATACCGGGGCCTACAGCTGCTTTTACACCCCGCTGCTGGAGAACCCAGAAAGCAGCAGCGGGCTGGACGGCACCCTGGAGCGCGTCTATGCCACCATCACCGAGCGGCTGGCAACCCTGCCGGAAAACAGCTATGTGGCCCGGCTGCATGCCGGTGGCCTGGACCGGGTGCTGAAAAAAATCAGTGAGGAAAGCGGGGAGGTGCTGCTGGCCGCCAAGAACGCTGACCGCGCTGAGTTGGCGACTGAGGTGGCCGACCTGCTGTTTCATACCCTGTTCGCCATGGCGGAGGTCGGGGTCTCTCCTGGTGATGTGGCTGCCGTGCTCCAGCAGCGCGAGGGCCGGACCGGATTGAAGGGCCCCAAAGAAGCCGGCTGAGCCAGAAACTGAACTGGGGGACCCTGACAGCGCTTTGCCTGTTCCCCACACCGTTTGGGCAGCAGATGCCTTTCGACGTGTGAACTTTATAAAAACACCATCAAGGAGGCGAGTGATCCAACAGGGTCAGACCTGCTTAGGGATGAGTGAACAAGGGAGCGGGCCCACTGGCTCGCCTTGCCCTCCGGAGGTTCACCCATGAAACGACTTGCCCTGCTGTCTGCCACCTCTACCCTGGCTCTTACCGCCTGCTTTACTGTCCGGTCCCCCGATGCGCCGATGGGCATGACTGCCTACGGTCTGGACGCCCAGGGTCAGCTGGTCATCTTCGGCACCGACAACCCCACCAACAGCACCCGCCGCCTGGCGCTGACTGGCCTGGCCAGCGGTGAGGTTCTGGTGGACCTGGATGTCTTCAACCGCGACGGCATGCTGTACGCCCTGTCCGACAGGGGCACGCTGTACAGCGTCAACACCACGACGGGAGCGCTGACCCGCAATGTGGGCACCGCGGCCATGGGCACCCCCACCGTCATGGACTTCAATCCGGCCGCCGAGCGCCTGCGGGTCTTCAGCAACGGGGATCTGAACTTCCGTCTGACGCCCGCCACCGGCAGTTCGACCGATGGCACCGTCACCGCCGACGGCACCCTCATGTACGCCCAGACGGACCCAGCCAACGCCGGACGCAATCCGAATCTGGTCGCTGCGGCCTATACCAACTCCTTCCGCATGTTCAAACCGACCACCGAGTACACTCCGGCCACGACGCTGTTTTCCATAGATGCGGACACGGACATGCTGGTGAGCCACACCAACTCCCCTGCTCCCGCGCCTACCGGCAACTTCAGCACCCTGAACGTGGTCGGCGCCCTTGGGGTGGATGTGAGCGCAGGCCGGACCGGCTTCGACATCGCGGGCGAAAACAGCGCATTGCTGTCGGTCAGCAACGGCACCAGCACGACGCTGTACACCGTAAATCTGGCCACCGGACGTGCGACGACCAAGTCCACCCTCGATGGAGTCAGCCTGAAAGCCTTTGCTCTGGCACTGCCTGCGCGTTCCTGAGGCCTGTTCCGGACGAGAGGTAATCAAGGGCCAGCGGCGGGTCCGGAGATGACCGCTCAGATGATGTGCCCTGCTGCTCCCCCTGCCTTGAATCAGGGGGAGTCACCTTGTAACCGGGGTAAGCCGCCTCATTTCGGCATTCCAACTCGGGCCAACGCTCTAGACTCGCAGCTGTATGGCCACCTGGATCGCCCATTTTCGTATCGCCGAGCGGCTGCTTCAGGACTGGCCACACCTGGACACACCCGCTTTCGTGATCGGCAATGTCGCGCCGGACTCTGGACGGCCAAACCACGACTGGACCCAGTTTGATCCCCCCAAGTCCGTCACCCATCTGCTGTGCCCCGGTGAGGATGAGGGCCACATACCGGACCTGACCTTCTGGCGGGAATACGTGCAGGGACAGCAGGATATGGACCCGTCACGGTCCGCATTTGTGCTGGGCTACTTCACACATCTGGTCAGTGACAACCTCTGGATGCATTTCATCGGGCGCTCGACCCAGGAGACCTTCGGGACTGAATTCGCCGCCCACCGGGCCGCAACCTGGGAGCGGGTCAAGGACGACTGGTACGGCCTGGACCACAAGTACCTGCGTGACCATCCACATAACGTGTTTTCCAGTCAGGTCGTGCCCGCGCCCAATCCACCCTCTCCCCTGCCGTTTCTGGGGAGCGAGGCACTTGCACATCGCCTGGATGACCTGCGTGAGTTCTATGCGCAGCCTGGCGGCTTCGTTCTGGACCGTTCCTATCCTTACCTGAGCGAGGACAGCATGAACCGGGTCGTCGAGGATTGTGCCCGGGCCATCGTAGTCCTGACCAACCGCCTGGAGGCAGGAGAGATCCCCGCCGATCAGCGCATTTCCCTGCATGTCATGGACCTGCCAGTTGCCTACACTCTGCCCTGAAATGCGCTGGTCTGAACAGCGTTCTTATAGTACTGGACGAATTTCGCCTCTGGGAATGCCCCTGTCTTGCGCAGAGAGATTCCTTCCGACGACAAAAACAGGACCGCTCTGACCGTGCATCCAGTTCGGCGACCGTTTTGCAACCAGTTGTGCCACCGCTGCGCAGACCGGAAGAGTAGGCTGGAACCCACAGACCCTGAAGCCCGGAGGTGAAGCTTTCTTGCTTATTGCTCAGCTCAGCGACCTGCATATCACGGCCGCCCCGGACGACGAAACCGCCCGGGCGCTGCGGCGCGCGGTCAGCCACCTGCTGACGCTGCCGGTACTCCCCGATCTGGTGCTGATCACCGGGGACTGCACCGAGCATGGGGAGGTAGGCGAGTACGCCACCTTCCTGGCCCTGATTGAGCCCCTGCCGATGCCGGTCTACGCCGTGCCCGGTAACCATGACCGGCGCGCCCCTATGCTCTCAGCACTGGGTCAGCCCGGAACGCAGGGCCTGGACGGGTTCATGCAGTACGTGGTCGAAGCCGGGCCGCTGCGGCTGATCGGGCTGGATACCCATCTGCCCGGCCACGATGCCGGAGAACTGTGTGAAACGCGCCTGGGCTGGCTCAATGAGCGGCTCAGTGAAGTGCCGGAGCGCCCCTGCGTGATTTTCATGCATCATCCGCCGACCCCCAGCGGTCTGAAGGTGATGGACGGCATCGGTCTGCGCGACCCACAGGTTTTTGAGGCCCTGGTGTCACGACACCTGCAAGTCGAGCGCGTGCTGGCCGGTCACCTGCACATGGCCATTACCCGGCGCTGCGGCGGTACGCTGCTGATGACGGCGCCCGGCACCCGGCACACCTGGCTGCCGGACCTGGGACACCCGGAGAGGCTGTCGGTGCAGTTGCAGTCCCCCGCCTGCCTGCTTCATTCCTGGACGCCTGGCGCCGGTCTGGTCAGCTTCACCAGCGTGATCGGAGACGGGCTGTACCAGACCCTGGACCTTCACGACGGGACAGCATGGCGCTCCTGAGCTCACCGGCTGTGCAGGACTCCAAGGCTAAGTGGCGGGTATGGGCCCGCGAAGCGCGTGCCGCCGTGCCGGACGCCTCCGCCCCGCTGTGCACTTCTCTGGCCACTTTCCTGCACGAACAGGGGGTGCGGCGCGTGCTGGCCTACCGTGCCCTGCCGGGCGAACCCGACGTGTCCACACTGGCCAACCAGTTCGAGTTGCTCACCAGCCGGGCGCGCTTCCGGCCGGAACCCCATCTGACACTGCATCCCTGGGCCAGCGCCACCGAGTTCAGCCGTTTCGGGGCGCTGCAGCCGCCGGCCGATGCCCCGCGCGAGGCGCTCAGCACGGTGGACGCCGCGCTGCTTCCAGGGCTGGCCTTCGATGAGCGGGGCGTCCGGTTGGGGTATGGGGGCGGCTTTTACGACCGCCTGCTGCCCGGCTTCGGAGGTCTGGTGGTGGGGGTGGTGTGGTCGGCCCTTCTGGTGCCGGAGCTGCCGTCTGACCCGCATGACGTCCTGGCGGGCTTTCTGGCCACCGAAACCGGTGTCCGGCCCTCAAGACCGTAGCCCGCAGGGCGCCCGCTATGCTGCGGCGCATGGACATCGCAGAGCGTTACATCCGGCTGGCCCACGCCATCGACGCGCACGCCCCGGGGTTTATTGACGGCTACGGAGGCCCGCAGGAGTGGGCCGACCGCCAGGAGCGTGACCCCGCCCAGCTGCGCCTGGAAGCGAATGACCTCGCTGTCCGTGTGGAGGAGGTCGCCGAGGAACAGCGCCGAGCGTGGCTGGCGGTCCAGGTCCGGGCCATGCAGACCATGACGCGCCTGCTGGCTGGCGAGCAGCTGCGGTATTCCGACGAAGTGCGCGGTCTGTACGACATCGAGCCCCGGCGTGCTGACCCGGCTGCCCTGGACGCCAGCCTGCGGGTGCTGGAAGATGCCCTTCCTGGCAGCGGATCGCTCGTCGACCGCAAGAATGCCCTGCGCGACCGGGTCGTGGTGCCTCCCTCGGCCCTGCTCGACGTCACCGCGCCTATTCTGGCCGAGCTGCGGGAACGGACCCGCACCCGCTTCGGGCTTCCGCAGGGAGAAGGCTTCAGCATCGGTCTGGTCAGCGGCAAGCCCTGGGGCGGCTACAACTGGCCGCTGGGCGGGCTGCAAAGCCGCATCGACATCAACACTGACCTCCCGGTGACCCTCACCGGCCTGCCGGACCTGATGGCCCATGAAGGCTACCCTGGTCACCACACCGAACACAGCACCAAGGAAGCACGGCTGGTTCGTGAGCGCGGCTGGCAGGAGCATCACATCCAGCTCCTGAACGCCCCGGAATGCGTGGTGTCCGAGGGCGTGGCCACAAACGCCCTGGACGCTGTCATGACCCGCGAAGAGGTTCATTCCTGGCTGACCGGCGAACTGGCAGCCCACGCCGGGCTGGACCCGGACGATGTGGCCGCAATGCTGCGGGTCTCCGAGGCGCAGTCCAGCATGAAGGGCGTCTCGGGTGCGGCCGCCATGCTGCTGCACGAGGACGGCCGACCCGAGTCCGAGGTCATCGAGTTCCTGAGCCGCTACAACGTGGTCACTGAGCAGCACGCGCGTAAAAACCTGGAATTCATTACCCAGCCGAACCTGCGCGCCTATATCTTCACCTACTCGGTGGGGAGCGATCTGGTGCGGGGCTTTATGGCCTCGCATAGGCAGGGTGCCTTTGCCCGGCTGCTGTCAGAACCGCTGACTCCGGGTCAGCTGGCAACGCAGGTCCCGGTCGCCTGACGTCCGGCCTACCTGACGTCCAGCACCGCGTCCAGGCATCCGGGTGAGGGCGCGCTACACTCGCGGACGTATGGCGCTCGACGTTGGCACGGTGCTTGCGGACCGCTACGACCTGCTGGCCCTGCTTGGTGAGGGCGGCAGTGCCCGTGTATTCCGTGCCCGCGATCAGGTGGTCGACCGCGAAGTGGCGGTCAAGGTGATGCACGAACATGTCCCGGATTCGGACCGCTCGCGGTTTCTGCGTGAGGTGCGCACGCTCGCCCGGCTCAACCATCCTGGCGTGGTGCCGGTGCTGGACCTAGGCGTGGACCCGGGCACCGGACGGCCGTTTTTCACCATGCCGCTGATGACCGGAGGCCCGGTCACCGGCCTTGGGCCGCTGGAGGACGCGCCTGGGCCGCTGGCACGCTTCCTCACTGCCGCCGCCTTTGCTTCCCGCGCGCTGCACTTCGTGCACGCCCAGGGCATCACGCACCGCGACCTGACACCCGGCAACGTGCTGCTGGACAGCACCGGGCTGCCCTGCATCATGGATTTTGGCCTGGTGGCCCTGTCGGAGCACACCCGGCACCTGACCCGCAGCGGCGTGACCCTGGGCACCCCGGCCTACATGGCGCCGGAGCAGGCGCGTGGGATCGGTGTCGGGCCGCTAAGCGACCTGTATGCACTGGGGGCCGTGCTGTACCGGGTGGTGTGTGGCAGCCCACCCTTCGTGGGCGACAGCGACCAGAGCGTGCTTTACCAGCATGTCTACGAAAAGGTCCCGGACCCCCGTGACGTCAACCCGGCGGTCCCGGATGCCATAGCCCGGGTGCTGCTGGCCCTGCTGGCCAAGAAGCCCGAACAGCGCCCCGAAACCGGCGAGGCCCTGGCGCACCTGTGGGCGCTGGCGCGGCGCGACGTGTGGACCATGCATGCCCGCAGCCAGTACCGCGGCGGGCGCACCCGCACCGGAGAGCATCCCGACGGGCCAGCGCGCGCCGGACAGTTGCAGGAGGTCTGGAGCGTCCCGTTGCCGGGTGAGGTGACCTGGCCGGCCGCCGTGATGGGCGAGGCTGATCTCGTCACGGTCGGCACCCGGGGCGGGCAGCTGGTCCTGACGCATGCCTCGGGCCGCCCCTTTGCCACCTACGCCGCGCGGGACGAGGTCACGGCCCCGCCTACCTTCCAGGGTGGGCACGTGCTGTTCGGCGCCTGGGACGGGACCCTGCGGAGGGTGGAACTGCACAGCGGCGCCGAACAGTGGCGCTACCAGGCGCGGGCAGAGCTGACCGGCGCGCCGACCCTCTGGAACGGCCGGGTCCTGGCGGCCAGCCGTGACGGGCACCTGCATGCGCTGAACGCACACACGGGCGAACTGCTGTGGGCCTACCGCGCAGACGGCCCGGTAGCGGCCAGTCCACTGGTGTGGGCCGGCGCAGCGCTGGTCTGCGACGAGAACGGCTGGCTGCACGCCCTGGACGCCCGCACTGGGGCCCCGCTGTGGAAGGTGCAGGTTGGGACCGTCCACGGCACCCCGGCGCTGCTGCCCACGGCACCGGGCGAAGCGGCCCTGGTGATAGCCACCTGGGAAGGTGAGGTGCACGCCCTGGCCCTGACGGCCTCCGGCGGCCGCGCGGCTTTGCGTGGCCCGGAACCCACCCTGTGGACCTACGACCTGGAAGACGAAGTCTGGGCCTCGCCTGCCCTGAGCGCACAGCCGGGAGAGACCGGGGGCGTGGCGGTGCTGGCCGGCTGGGGCGGAACGGTCCGGGCCCTGCGGCTGGCCGATGGTGAGGACCTGTGGGCCCGGACCCTGCGCGGCCGGGTTACGGCCAGTCCGGTCATCAGTGCCGGGCAGGTGTTTCTGGCCTCCGAAGAGGGTGAGCTGACCGCACTGGACGTACGCACCGGCGCGGTCCGCTGGGCACACCAGGAGCGGCACGGCGTCCAGGCCACGCCTCTGGCTGCCGACGGGACCCTGTACGTGGCGTTCATGAACGGAACCCTGCGTGCCTACCGGGATGTCGTTCCCGGTCATGCGGGCGAGGGTTCAACCAGTTCTTAGACCGGCGCACTACACTGCACAAAAGGCCGGGGCGTCACCACAGGCCCCTGCCCCTCACGGAGGTCAATCATGCCGAATATTGGTGCTGGAGAACTGCTGATGATTCTGCTCGTGGCACTCGTGGTATTTGGACCACGCAAGCTGCCGGAGCTGGGCAAGAGCCTGGGGGCGGGGCTGCGGGAATTCCGGCGCAGCACCCAGGGGCTGAAAGAAGAGCTGGAGGGCAGCTTCAAGGAAAGTGCTGCACCCAGTGCGCCGGTCCAGACGATCCATGCCACGGTGGACCCACGCGCAGTGACTCCGGTAGTGCCTGCACAGGCCGTGATTCCGCAGCCAACCGCGCAGCCTGAACCGGTTCAGGACACGCCCAGCCGATAAAGCTTTTCCAGAACGCCGCCCCTGCATCCGTGTGCTGAAAGTGGGCGGCGTTTTGTGGTGGCTATGCGTACACTGGCCGCCGTGACTCTTGCAGGAAGAAGCGCGCCCATGCGGCGCCCGGACCACTGATGCTGGCCCGCGTACGCAGCGTGGCCCTGATCGGCGTGGACGCCGTGCCGGTTGAAGTGGAAGTGGATGTCTCGCCAGGGCTGCCATCCTTTATGGTGGTGGGCCTTCCCGATCAGGCGGTCAGCGAGGCGCGTGAACGGGTCCGCGCAGCGGTGCGCAATGCCGGACTGCCGTTCCCGGCGGCGCGCATCACCGTGAACCTGGCTCCCGCAGACCTGCGAAAGGAAGGGCCGCTGTACGATCTGCCCATTGCCCTGGGCGTCCTGGCCGCGCAGGAACTGGTATCTGCCGATGCGCTCTGTGCTCTGGTGGTGGCCGGCGAATTGGCGCTGGACGGCAGCCTGCGGCCCATCGCCGGGGCCGTGAATGTGGCATTGCTGGCCGCTGGGCTGGGCCTGTCCGCGCTGCTTCCAGCAGCCAGTACTCAGGAAGCGGCCCTGATCGACGGCGTGACGGTGTTTGGCGCCCGGACGCTTTCGGAAGCGGCCGCGCACCTGAGTGGCCGCGCGCCCCTGATCCCCGCCGAGCCGACCACACCCGGGGTGGACCATGACAGTCTGCCGGACCTCGCTGACCTCAAAGGTCAGGCCGGAGCGCGCCGGGCCCTGGAGGTGGCGGTGGCCGGAGGCCACAATCTGCTGCTGATCGGCTCCCCGGGCAGCGGCAAAACCATGCTGGCGCGCCGAGCGCCGGGGCTGCTGCCTCCCCTGACCCGGGCAGAGGCACTGGAGGTCACACGGATCCATTCGGCGGCCGGACTGCTGACCCGGCGGGGAGCCCTGACCCTGACCCCGCCCTACCGTTCGCCGCACCACACCGTGTCGGACGCCGGACTCATCGGCGGCGGCAGCGTTCCACGTCCCGGAGAGGTCAGTCTGGCGCACCGCGGCGTGCTGTTCATGGACGAGTTCCCGGAATTCAGCCGCAAGGCACTGGAAACGCTGCGGCAACCCCTCGAGGAAGGCCAGGTGGCCATCAGCCGGGCAAGGGCCAGCGTGCAGTACCCGGCCCGCTTTCAGCTTATCGCTGCCATGAACCCGTGTCCCTGCGGGCATCAGGGCGATCCGGAAAAGCCCTGCACCTGCACGCCAGCCGAGCGAACCCGCTACGCCGCACGTCTGAGCGGACCGCTGCTTGACCGGATCGACCTGCGGGTGACTGTGCCCCGCCTGACGGTGGACGAACTCACCCGGGCTCCCGAGCCGGAGCCGTCTGCACCAGTTCGCGAACGGGTAGCCGCCGCCCGCACCCGGATGCTGAACCGGCAGGGCAGCCGCAACGCCGATCTGGCCGGACAGGCGCTTCGCCGCCACTCAGCGCTGACAGCCAGTGCCCAAGGCTTTGCCTGTGCGGCAGCCAATCAGCTGGGATTGACCGGCCGCGGCTATGACCGGCTGCTGCGGGTGGCACGCACGGTAGCGGATCTCGCCGGCAGCGACGAGATCCGCGAGGTACACCTGGCCGAAGCAGTCACCTTTCGACCGGTGGGTTCAGGCTAAGGGCTCAGGTTTCGCTGTCGTCACGCCGTGCACTGTCGCCGCTGCGCGCCGTGCCGTCGTCCGCACCGCCCGTGCGATCGGCCAGCAGGCCAGCCCCCACCACCGCCCCCGGGGCACCGCTGGTGGTGCCGCCAATCACAGCCGGCACCACCAGGCCATCGTCACGGCGCCGGTCCTCACCCTGAACCGGGGAGTTCTCCAGATTGCCGCCCTCGCGTTCGATCTCCTCGACGCTCTTGCCCAGAGGTTGATCGCCGTACCGGTTAGAGGAGTCCGTCATGGTTGCAGTGTGCGTCGCCTCCACGATGCCGAGGTGAGGCCAGGGTGGGAGGGTCTTCATCCCGCGGCGCGCGATACTGCCCAGGCGGTAAGGAATCGCTGAGTGCGGTGGCCGGCGGCGAGTGGGTATGCTGGCAGGCAGTGAGGAGTGAAACCCATGACAGAACCTGCCCCTGAACGGGCCGCGGCGGCCCTCAAGACCATCGGTATGGAGGAGCGGCCGGTCGCTACCCTGGAGCGTGAGGATGCACTGTTTGTGCTGACCGAAGGCACGCTGCTGTATCAGGACGGTGCTGGGACCCGGCGCGTGACCCTGCGTGACCTGACCCGGATTCACAGTGACCAGGAAGGCCTGCTGCGGGTGGAAACGCCGGCAGGTACGGCCCTGACGGCCAGTCTGCTGGGCTTCGAACCCTCGCGGGTTCAGGGCTTTTTTGCGCAAGTGCGCGACGCCACGGCGCGTGTCAAACAGCTGCCGTCCTCGCCACTTCCGGCAGCGGTGCCGGCCACCAAGACTTTTGCCAGCGCTCCGGCGACTCCCGCCCCGCGCCCGGCTTCAAGCGGGCAGCCTGCCAGCACCTCAGCCAGCCCACCGCTGACCAGCCTGACCCCCGCACCGGACCGAGGCCCGCCGCCACGTCCCCGCGGAGACGCTGCCCCGGTGGCCTCCGAGTCCAGCATCCGGCCAGCTTCCGTGATGCCAGGCCCGGTAACTCCGGGCCTCGCAACACCTGTGCCAGGCGTCGTTTCCGGACCTGCGTCCGCCACTGATCCGTCCCGGCGCACCGAGCGGGTGGTGATCACCTCGTCCGGATTCTCGCCCGCGGCCAAGCGCCCCGAGGCCAAAGAGGACCCCAGGCCAGAGCCGCAGCTGGACGAGGCGCGGCAGAGACCAGCCTTCAGCGAACCTGCACCGGGGGCCACCCTTGCCACAGAGCCGCCTCCCAGTGCTGCCATGACGGAAACGACCACCGAGGCGGTGGTGAAGCCAGGCGCCCAGATCCCCCACCTGAGCGCCCAGGCCGAAGCGGTCGCCGCGCTCGCGGGCCGGTTGCGCTTCCTGGGCGTGGTGCTGTTCGTGGGGGCCGTACTACTCGCAATCTTCCAGTTCCTGGGGGGCCAGCGCCTCGAAGGCCTGTGGACCCTGCTGGCCGGCGGGGTGGGCACCGTTACCCTCACGGTGCTGTCGGAAGCGGCGCGTCTGCTCACGGCCATGGCGATCCACCTGGGCCAGAACACCCACGGCCACCAAAGCGCGGGTCCGGAGAGCAGGCCCCTGGATGTCCGCTGACGCTCTGGGCCCCGGAACCCAGGCGGCCCGGGACCTGATTGTCGAAGCGGTACGGATTCGCTCGCTGTCTGGTGAGGAGCATCAGGTGGCGGCCTTCCTGACTGGCTGGATGGCCAGCCGAGGGTTCGACACCCGCATCGACGAGGCCGGCAATGCAGTAGGAGAGCGCGGAACCGGACCGCTGACGGTGGCGCTGCTGGGTCACATGGATACCGTTCCGGGGGACCTGCCAGTGTTTGTGGACGAGACCGGGGTCCTGCACGGACGCGGCAGCGTGGACGCCAAGGGTCCGCTGTGCGCCTTTATGGCGGCGGTCGCGGCGCTGCCCGAAAATGCCCTGCGTGCGGCGCGTTTTGTCGTGATCGGCGCCACCGAGGAGGAGGCGCCCAGCAGCCGTGGCGCCCGGCACATCCGCACCGCCTTGCAGCCGGACCTGGTGCTGATCGGGGAACCCAGCAGCTGGGCCGGGCTGACCCTGGGCTATAAGGGGCGGCTGGTGGCCCGTCTTCAGGTTGTCAAGGACAACTTCCACACAGCCGGCGAAGGCACCAGCGCAGCGGATGATCTGACCGAAGCCTGGTTCCGGGTGCGAGCCTGGGCCGCCGCACGATTTGAGGGAGGTGGGGTCTTCGACGCTGTTCAGGCCACCATCCAGAGCCTGGAGGCTTCGACCGACGGCGTTCAGCAGATTGCGCGGGCCACGCTGGGCTTTCGTCTGCCGCCAGCCCTTTCGCCGGCTGAGGCCGAGACCGCGATTCTGGACCTGTTGGGAGACCGGCCTGGACTGGTCGTGTCGTTCACCGGCCAGGAACGCGCCGTGCGTTATCCCAAAGACAATGTCCTGACTCGCGCGATGCGCGTGGCGATCCGAGCCCGGGGCGGCACCCCGGTCTTCAAGGTCAAAACGGGAACCAGTGACATGAACGTGGTCGCCGGGCACTGGCCTGTTCCGACCCTGGCGTATGGCCCGGGGGACAGCGCCCTGGACCACACCCCGGAAGAGCGGCTGGACCTGCAGGAGTACGATCGCTCGGTCGCCGTGCTGACCGACGCCCTGACCCGGCTGGCCCTGGGCGCCCGGAGCTGATCGTCATGGACCCGGTCACCATCCTGCTCCTCCTGTTTGTGGTGGCCCTGGTGCTGTTTGCCACCGAACTGCTGCCAGTGGACGTTACCGCGCTGGGCCTGCTTTCGTCCCTCCTGCTGCTCGGCCTGATTGAACCCAAGGAGGCTTTTGCCGGTTTTGGCAGTGAGACGGTCCTGACCCTGGCCTCGCTGTTCATCCTGACGCGGGTACTGTTGCGGGCCGGCGTGATCGAATGGGTGGGAACGGCGCTGGCCCTGCGCTCCAAAAACCCCACCGCCACACTGCGCTCAATGCTGAGCACCGTTGCGGGCGTCAGTGCCTTTACCAGCAACACGGCCACCACCGCCGTCTTTCTGCCGGTGGTAGCAGGAGTTTCACGCCGGGCGGGCATCGCGGCCAGCCGCGCGCTGATGCCACTGGCGTATGCCAGCATCCTGGGCGGAACCATCACGGTGATCGGCACCAGTACCAACCTGGTGGTCTCAGGCGCCCTGCCGGCCAGCGGCCAGAAGTCCCTGGGCTTTTTCGAGCTGGCCTGGGTGGGCCTGCCGGTTGCCCTGATGGGCCTGCTCTATCTGTTTTTTGTGGCCCCACGCCTGCTGCCCGAGCGCGACGCACAGCTTGAGGAATCCTTGCGGGCGTATCTCGCCGACCTGACCGTCGCCCCAGGCAGTGCTCTGGCCGGACAGACCCTGCGCGACTCGGGCCTGGGCCGCGATCACGGGCTCACCGTGGTGGCGGTGCGCCGCGGGGACCAGACTGTGTACGCTCCCCGTCCTGACTTTCAGCTTCAGGAAGGCGACACGCTGGCAGTTGAGGGCGCGACCGAGCGCATTCTGGCCGGCAAAAATACCTTGGGGATTGTCAGCAGAAGTGAGGAAAAACTGCAGGCCCTGACCGGTGAGAGCGGCGAGGTCCGGCTGGTCGAGGCGGTGGTGATGCCGGGTTCGCCTCTGCTGGGCCGCACGCTACGCGAGTCGCGCTTCCGGGAACGCTACGGTCTGTCGGTGCTGGCCCTGCACCGGCGCGACAAGAACTTCGAGCGGCTGGGCCGCATGCGCATCCGGGTAGGCGACGTGCTGCTCATTCAGGGACGGAGCGAGCGGGTGGACGCCCTGGGCGAACATCTGGTGGTGCTGGGAGACCTGACCGAGCGCCAGAGCAATTTCAGGCGTGCCCCGGCTGCCCTGCTCCTGTTCGGAACGGCGGTCGTGCTGGGTGGCCTGGGCGTGGTGCCGCTCGCCGTGGCGGTGGTGGTGGCCGTGGCCCTGAGCCTGATGCTGCGGCTGATCTCCCCGGAAGAGGCCTACGGAGCGGTGGAGTGGCCGATCATCGTGCTGGTGGCCTGCATGCTGGCCTTCGGCACGGCTTTCGAGGCCACCGGCGCGGCCAGGGTCCTGACCGGAGCACTGTCCGGGGTAGTGGAGCCACTGGGTCCCTACGGACTGCTGGCCGCCCTGTTTGCCGTGACGGTCGCGCTGACCCAGCCCATGAGCAATCAGGCCGCCGCGCTGGTGATGCTGCCGCTCGCCATCGGCACGGCCAAAACCCTGGGTTACGATCCTCGGCCGTTCATCATCGGCATCACCGTGGCCGCCAGCAATTCGTTCATCACGCCGCTGGAGCCGTCGTGCATGCTGGTCTACGGCCCGGGCCGCTATACCTTCCTGGACTTTGTCAGGGTCGGCACCGGACTGACGCTGGTGACCTTCGTGGTCGCCATGCTGGTCATTCCCCGGGTCTGGCCATTCTGATTCGGCACGTCCAGGCTTGAAGTGGGCCGGGAATGACCACAGCACAGGTCACCTGTTGCCCCGGCACTGCTGGAAAGCGGGCAAGCTCGTCCGGTGGGAGCAACAAATTTCCCCGTTTTCACCCACGAAGTTCCAAACACCAGTGGGCGGGCGCTTGCCAAACCAGGGCTTGAGAGCAGCAACCCCCGGTCCGCAGATCGAAGCAGCCTACCTGGACCGGAAACAGAGCCGCCGAGAAGACATCCCCGGCGGCGTGATCCGGTAAATGCTCTGAGGACTCAGATGAACAGGGGAGCGTCCGGGTCATCTGGCAGGGGACGGTCCTTGCGGGCCATCAGAGCGGCAGTGGTCCCGATACCCAGCAGCGCCCCGACCGCGAGGACGACCAGTGTCCAGGTCATCATCACCTGCGAGCGATCTGACGTACGACGTGAAGCCATGCCCGCAGCATAACAGCCCTCCCCACTGCCCTACCTTAAAAGGTATTTATCCGCCTACTGGTGCCTTTGTCGGGGCAGCGCCCGCATCCGAGAAGGTGCGGGGGAGTCGGGTCCACAGCGCGGCCAGCGCCAGCAGGCCCAGGGCAGCCAGCACCACCAGACCCCAGCGCGGTCCCAGGATGAATTCACGGCTGATCAGGGTGCTCGACAGCAGCGCGCCGGGCGGGCCCATGCCCACCAGCACAAAGGAATACAGGCTCATGACCCGCCCGCGCAGATGGTCCGGAATGGTGAGCTGCACGCTGCTGTTGGCACTGACCAGCAGGCTGAGCATGCCGAAGCCACACATGGCCAGAACCGGGGCCGCCAGCGAGGCTGTCGGGGTCAGCGCCAGCAGCACCGCACTCAGGATCAGGATAATGGCGCCTACCCGCAGGTTGCGCAGGGGGTTGGGCTTGCTGGCCTGCCACAGGGCTCCCGCCATGGCACCAATGCCAAAGGCCGCCGACAGCAGCCCGAAGGTTCCTTCCCGCGCCTCAAAGACCACCCGGGCGTAATAGGGAATGATCACGTTGAAGTTAACGATGCTCAGGCTCATGGTGCCCACCAACAGCATCACATTGCGTACAGCGGGCGTGCGGCGCACATACCGCAGGCCCTCCCGCACATCGTCGAGCATGCTGCCATGCGGCGCGCTTTCACGCTCCGGGAAGGGCAGGGTGGCGATCACATAGAGCACCACGAAGAAGGAGGCGACGTTCAGGTAAAACGGCAGGGCCAGCCGGGCAATATTGTCGCTGTTGCCAGCCGCCAGCAAACCCACGCCCAGGGCCGCCACCACCCCGAACAGCGCCTGCCCCAGCGTGCGGCTGACGTTGAACGACAGACTGTTGAGGGCCACGGCATTCGGTACGTCGTGGCGGGGAACAAAGTCCACGACCATGCTCTGGCGGGCTGGCATATCAAAGGCGTTGGCGGTGCCCGCAATCAGCGCCAGCAGCATCACCAGCGGCAGTGTGACCACCCCCAGGTGTGTGGTGACGGCCAGGGCGGTGGCGGTGCCCAGCAGCGTCAGCTGCGTCACCAGCAGGACCCGCCGGCGCGGCACCCGGTCAATCACGGCCCCGGCAAACAGCGACAGCAGCAGGCTGGGCAGGAACTGCGCCACGGTCACCCAGCCCAGCGCGGCGCTGCTCTGGCCCGAAAGTTCCAGTACCAGATACTGCTGGGCAGTGGTCTGCATCCAGGAGCCGATCAGCGAGAGAAGCTGGGAGTACCAATAACGGCGGTAATGAGGGTGACGCAGCGCACTGAAGGTTCGGGTGCGCCACGCCTGGGCACGCGAGAGCATCCGTACAGAATAGGCGCCAGCATCCTCACGAAAGCGGCACAGCCGATCTCATGAAGTCTGGGGGCTAGGCAACGCCTGAGCGGGCATGTTACGGTGCGCGAGTCTCGTTACATTTATGCAACTTTTGGTCTGCACTCATCTCGCCCCCTGTGAGTCTCCACGAATGCCTGAATCTGCTTTTCCCGCATTGCGTTTCCTGCTGCTGACCTGCGCCCTGAGTGCTGGAGTCGCAGCTGCCCAGGGCGAGACCAGTGGGTCCAGCACCAAAGGGGCGTCCGTCTCCTCCCCCAGCCTCCCGGCGGGTCAGCCCGTGACTGCGCAGCCACAGACCGTTGTGGTACAGGCGGGAGATACGGCCTATAACCTGGCCCGCCGCGCAGGCATCCCGGTCGAGGCGCTGTTGAGCCTCAACGGCCTCAGTTCGCCGGATCTGCGGGTGGGTCAGGTCCTGCGGCTGCGTGAGGTGCCGGTGACCCATGTGGTACAGCCGGGCGAGACACTGTATGCCCTGGCACGCCAGTACGCGGTGAGCGTCGATGTTCTGCTGGGCCTCAATTCCCTGGCTCCCGAGGCAAAGATCGCTGTAGGTCAGGTACTGAAGTTGCCGGCGGTGGCTGCTCAGAAATCGTCAGGAGCACAGCCCTCTGCTGTGCATCCTGCTTCCGTGCAGGCCACCCAGGCTCCCGCGGTGGGAAATGCACCTCAGGTCTCGCTCACGGGGGTTCTCGGCGCCCCGCCTGCGCCTCTGGCCAGTCCGCTTCCCGGTGACTGGCGCGGCACGGCCATGGCGCTGCTGGGCACGCCCTATGTGCTGGGCGGCACCACCCTCTCCGGACTCGACTGCAGCGGCTTCGTGTTGCAGGTCTTCACGCCGCTGGGTGTGAAGTTGCCGCGTGTCAGCGCCGACCAGGCGACAGCTGGCGTCCCGGTGGAGGTCTCTGAGCTGCAGCCGGGGGACCTGGTGTTCTTCGATACCGCTGGAAGTGGCCGCGTGACCCATGTCGGCATCTACCTGGGTGAGGACCAGTTTGTCAACGCCAACAGCTATAAAGGCGAGGTTACCGTAGACCGGCTGCTATCCGACCGCTACTGGGCTCCCCGTTATCTGGGAGCCCGGCGGGTCATGGGCAGTGTCGTGGCACAGCAGCCCGCCAGGCGATGACTTAACAGTCCAGAGAAGAGACGCCTGGTCTGCAGACCAGGCGTCTCTTCCTCTTCTCCAGAGCGATTCAGATGTCGTCGCTGACGTTTTCGGAATCCAGAATGGAGCGGTATTCCTCCAGGTGGGCCCCTTCACCCAACTCCTGGGCGATCTTCTCGATCGCCAGCCGCACCACTTCACTCTTGCTGATCAGGCGTTCTGGACTAGACAGTTCATACGCCGTACGAGTCAACAAGGCGTCCTGCTCCTCGCTGATCACCACCTGCAGGCGTTTGCGTTCCTTCTTGGGCATGCCTCTCCTGTGTGCGGGCCGCGCTTGAACACCTCCGGACAGGCGTGACCGTCGTTATTCAGGGTAGCACGCATGGTGAGTGTGCTCAACATAAAACTCAGTTCAGTCCTATGTGCATGGGTTGCACATCTAGATCATGAGTGCCCGACGTAAGGTCAAACTAGACGTACGGTGAGCATCATGTGTAAGATGCACCTGCGTTGCCGACTGGGCCCGGAACGTGTTCCGGCCTGCACCTACTTCACCGCCCCACCAAAAGGATCTACCGATGCAACTGACCCCACTGCACATCCAGGGAGGCCGCGAACTTCGCGGCGAGATCACCGTTCAGGGTAGCAAAAATGCTGCTCTGCCCATTATCGTGGCCAGCCTCCTGAGCAGTGAGAAAGTTACCCTTCACGGCATCCCACGCCTGAGCGACGTGTACACCATCCTGGATCTGGTGCATCACATCGGCACGCAGCACCAGTGGGTGGGGCCCAACAGTCTGGAACTGCATACCCCTACCATCATCCATACCGACGCACCCTATGCCCTGGTCAACAAGATGCGCGCGAGCTTCGTGGTGCTTGGGGCCATTCTGGCGCGGGCCGGGCAGGCCCGGGTGTCTATGCCCGGGGGCTGTGCGTGGGGTCCGCGCCCGGTGGACCAGCACGTCAAGGCGCTACGGGCACTGGGCGCCGAGATCAGCGAGGACGGCGGCAACTTTCATGCCCGGCGCCACGGCAGCCTGAACGGCACCTTTGTTTTTGAACTGCTGACCGTCGGCGGTACCCACAATGCGGTCCTGGCCGCGGTCCTGGGCGATGGTGTGGTGACTCTGGAAAACGCCAGCATCGATACCGACGTCGTGGACCTGATCGAATTTCTGAACAGCCTGGGCGCCGATATTCAGGGAGCCGGCACCAATACCCTGGTGATCCGGGGAGTGAAGCAGCTGCGCGGCGGGGAGTACACCGTGATTCCTGACCGCATCGAGGCCGGCACCTTCATGATGCTGGCGGCCGCGACCCGCAGTCAGCTCACGGTGCGCAATGTGCGTCCTGACCATCTGCGCGCGGTAAGCGCCAAGCTTCAGGAGATGGGCGTAGACATCCTGGAAGCGGGCAACAGCCTGATCGTGGACGCCCGGCAGCGCGAGTTGCGCCCGGTGAATGTGACCACCCAGAGCTACCCCGGCTTCCCGACCGATGTACAGCCGCAGATGAGCGCCCTGCTGGCCACCGTCCCCGGCACCAGCGTCGTGCAGGATCCGGTTTACCCTGACCGCCTGACGCACGTGGCCGAACTCCACCGCATGGGTGCCAACATCACCGTCAGCGGCTACACCCAGGTGATTCAGGGCAGCGCCCTGCATGCTGCCCCAGTCAAGGCCGCAGACCTGCGCGCCGGCGCCGCGCTGTTCATTGCCGGCCTGACCTGCACCGGGGAAACCATCATTGACGGGGTGCAATACCTCAACCGCGGTTATGAGAACCTGGCCGAGCGCCTTTGCGGCATCGGTGCCGTTGCACATCAGACCCAGCTTGCAGTGGCAATGGACTGAGTGGCGACGACCTGAGCCTCAGGCCCCAACGCAGAGTGCCCGCCTTGCTTGAAGGCGGGCACTCTGCGTTGGGGAACGTATTCAGGCTAGCGCAGCGCCGGCTTCCACGACTTCCATTTCGAAGGCCTCGCCCACGCCGGCGTAGGTCAGCTTGCCCTGGTGGGTATTGAGCCCCAGTCGGAGCGCCTTGTTGCTCTTCAGGGCATTCAGACCCTGGTCCGCCAGCATCAGGGCGTAGGGGAAGGTCGCGTTGGTCAGAGCGAAGGTGCTGGTGCGCGGCACGGCGCCAGGCATGTTGGCCACACCGTAATGGACCACACCGTCGATGACGTAGGTGGGATCGTCATGGGTGGTCGCGTGGATGGTTTCCACACAACCGCCCTGATCCACCGCCACGTCCACGATGACGCTGCCTTCCTGCATGAGGGGCAGCATGTCACGGGTGATCAGGTGCGGGGCCTTGGCGCCGGGAATCAGCACACCGCCGATCAGCAGGTCGGTCTCGGGCAGCAGGGTGCGGATGTTGGCCTCACTGCTCATCATGGTGGTGAGCTTGCCGAAGAAGACATCATCCAGGTAGGCCAGGCGGCGGTGTGACACGTCCAGGATGGTCACCTTGGCGCCCAGACCCATGGCCATCTTGGCCGCGTTGGTGCCCACGACACCACCGCCCAGGATCACCACATGACCGGCCTGCACGCCGGGAACGCCGCCCAGCAGCACGCCGCGCCCGCCCACGGGCTTCTGCAGGTGGTAGGCACCGGCCTGCACGCTCAGGCGGCCGGCGACCTCGCTCATGGGCGTCAGCAGCGGCAGGCTGCCATCGTCAAGCTGCACAGTTTCGTAGGCGACGCCGGTCGTGCCGCTTTGCATCAGCGCTTCGGTCAGGGGGCGGTCGGCGGCCAGGTGCAGGTAGGTGAACAGCAGCAGGTCGTCTCTGAGGTAACCGTACTCACTGGCGATCGGCTCCTTGACCTTCACGACCATCTCGGCGGCCCATGCCTCAGCGGCGCTGCCCATGCGTGCGCCGGCCACCTCGTATTCGGTGTCCTGAATGCCGCTTCCGACACCAGCACCCTGTTCGACGGTGACGGTGTGGCCACGGCGGACCAGGGTGGCAACGCCGCCAGGTGTGAGTGCGACGCGGTTTTCCTTGACTTTGATTTCTTTGGGCAGACCAATATGCATGAGTGGTTCCTCCGGAACAGTGCAGGGGCAAAGAACGCGGGCGGCCATAACACCGGGCGTACAAGAGAGATGGCGTGAGCCGTAAGAGGCTTTCAGCGCAATGGTAGCAGGGCACTCACTCGGCATGATTGCCGGCAGATGCCGTCTCCAGCCCGTTTCCGCAACATGGTTGCGAATAAGCCGTACAATTGTCGTGTTTATGTCTCAATTCCATCTGGACGCCATTGACCGGCAGATTCTGGGGATCCTGCAGCGCGACGCCCGCATCGCCAACACTGAGCTGGCCGACGAGATCGGTCTGACACCGGCTCCCACCCTGAGGCGGGTGCGCCGGCTGGAGGAAGAAGGCATCATCCAGAGCTACGTGGCCCTGCTGGACCAGAAGAAGGTGGGCCGTGAGCTGATGGTCATGGTGCGCGTCACGCTGGATAAACAGACCAAGCAGGGCTTCGAGGAGTTTGCCCGAAAGATGCAGCAGCGTCCCGAGGTCCTGGAATGCTTTCTGTGCCTGGGCGATATCGACTATCTGCTCAAGGTGTGCGTGCCCGACCTGGACGCCTACCAGCACTTTCTGGTCAACACGCTGGCGGCCATCCCCGGGGTGCGCAACACCGCCAGCACCATCGTGGTCAAGCAGGAGAAGTACACCACCAGCCTGGCACTGGACTGAATGAAGCCAGGGTTCGGACTTTCTGAGTGGCAGTCTGCTCTGAGCGGGTGATACTGGCCCCTATGAAGAAAATGGTCACCTTTCCGATGCTGGCCCTGGGCCTGAGCCTCGCTGCCTGCACGCCCCGCCTGACTGCCGCACCAGTCACAAGAGCACCCGTCACAGCAACTCCCTCGACCGCAGCACCTGCCAAGACGGCGCCAGCAACAACTTCCCCTGCAACGGCTTCCTCCGCTACCACTTCGACGTCTACTGCCACGACCTCCACGGCGACTTCGGCGCCGGCAGCGCAGACTGGCTTTCAGGCGCTCGCTCCGCTCAGCGAAACCCGGCGCACTTCGTTTGCGCGCGCCGAGCAGGTGATTGACCCGGCCAAGCGCTACCGTGCGGTTCTGAACACCAGCCGCGGCGCCGTGACGGTCGAACTGAATGCCAAGGCCGCCCCGGTGGCCGTCAACAACTTCGTGTTTCTGGCGCTGAACCGCTTTTACGACGGCACGCGTTTTCACCGGGTCATCGAGGGCTTCATGGCGCAGGGCGGCGACCCCCTGAGCACCGACCCGGCCCGGCGCGAGGCCTGGGGAACCGGTGGGCCCGGGTACAGCTTCATGGCCGAGCACCGCAACGGGCTGCGCTTTGACCGCCCGGGCGTACTGGGGATGGCGCGTGGCGGCAGCCTGGACTCACAGGGCAGCCAGTTTTTCATCACGCTGGCGCCAGCCGACTTCCTGAGTGGCGAGTACACCGTGTTCGGACAGGTGGTGGCCGGGCAGGAGGTCGTGAACCGCCTGACACGCAACTACACCTCAAGCCAGCCGATTGCTGGGGCCGGCGCGGACGTGCTGAGCAGCGTGCAGATTCTCGTTGGTCCCTGAGGGCTTCCACCTCATTTATGCCCGGCACGAAACGGGCCCGGCCTTGCCCTATGCTGGGACCGGAGGACTGCGCGTGCTGGACAGATCTACAGACAAGACAGGGGCTGAACGCCTCAGCACGCCTGAGCGGGTCAGCGAGCGGCTGATTGCCGACCGCAAGGTGCGCGCCCTGGCGCAGGCCGGCAGCTACGGCACCGATGAACAGTGGGCCGGCAGCCTGCCCACCTTCGTCGCCTTCGAGCGCGGCGTGACGGAGATGCACGAGGACGTCCGGGCCGGGATCAGCGTCATCCGGTACCCGTACGAAGCGCTTGACCAATGGCGCGACTGGCAGGTGGCCCAGCAGGAGGCGCCGCTGGCGCTGCTGGCGACCAGCCGCGTGCTGTATGACCCGACCAATGGCTTCGGCCGCATCCAGCGCACCCTGTGGAATCTCAACGAATCCCAGCTCGCGGCGTACCGCGCCGAACTGATCAACGCTGCGGCAGAGCGGCTGGACGCCTCGCGCAGGCACTACACCGGCCCCGGTCACGGCGCACAGGAGCAGTTGCTGGCGCTGGCTGACGCGCGCGATATTGCCCTGACGCTGCTGTATCCCGCCCTGCTGACCTACCTGCATGCGTGGCCCGAGTTTGAAATCCGGCTGCCTCATGCCTGGCGGGCACGGGCAGGCCTGCGCTATCCCAAGGCCGTGTATCACCTGGAAGGTCTGTATGCGTTTGGCGGCGCCGATGAAGCCCGCCGGGTGCTGCTGGCCACCCGTGGTCTGGGACTGGTCGAACAGGAGCGCCGGGCCCGGGCTGCCTTTCAGGCCGGCTACTACGATGGGGCAGTGCGCTACCTGCGCGACGAGGCGGCGCGCAAACACCGGACCGACCTCGACCGCTGGGCCCACCTGAGCAGCGCCCGCCGCGACAAGCTGGGAACCCTGCTGGGAGTCACCCGCGCGCCGCTTGGACCAGCCGCCCTGGCGGTGGCCACCGCCATGCTCGAGGCAGTCCGCGAAGGCCATTAACGGGCGCTTTTGCAGTCTCTGCTACAAAGGGCGCTTTCATTTGAAAGCTGTTCAGTACTGGATAACATGGCTGGACTGTCCCGCACACGACACGTACCGGAGGAGTCCCCACCTCTGATGCCTACCGTAAGAGTTAAGAGACCTGACGCGGCGCAGACTGCACAGATATGAGCCGAATCGTCGCGTGGCGCCCGCCTGCCGGCCTGGGTTCGCTGTTGCCGTCACGCTTCGACCGGCAGCTGGTCGCGCTGCTGCTTGGCTTCGCAGTGGCCCACCTGGCTTTTATTCTGCTTCCTCACCGCTCTGAACTGGTACGGGAATGGGCTGGGAATCTTTTTTTCCTGCCGCCTTTTGTCATCAGTGCGGTGCTGGCCCTGCGCGCTGCGGCCCGGCACCCGGCGCAGCGGGCGTCCTGGATATGGTTCGGCGGCGGGCAGCTGGGCTGGGCCGCCGGGCAGATCATCTACACACATCTGGACCTTGTTCAGCTCTCCTCGCCATACCCGTCGATGGCCGACGCTTTCTTCCTGGCCCTGATTCCGTGCTTCATCATCGGGCTGCTGCTGCTCAGCCGTTCGCCTGTGCCGCGTCAGCAAAGGCCGATTCTAGCCCTTGATACCCTGATTATCGTTTCCGCCCTGGCGGGCGCCTACTGGGAGGTGGCGATTGGCCGCAGCATCGTCGGCCATCAGGGCAGTGCCCTGGCGATGGCTGTCGGTGTGGCCTACCCGGCGGCAGATCTGCTCCTGATCGCGCTGTTGACCGTCTTCTGCGTGTGGCGCCCCCGCGAATTCGCGGGGCCCGATACCCTTGCGCTGACTGCCGGACTGCTGAGCCTGCTAGTCGCTGACGCCGGCTACCAGATCAAGACCGCCGCAGGAACCTATCAGGTCGGCTTTAGCCTGGACCTGTTCTGGACAGCTGCCACGACCCTGTTTGGACTGGCCGCTGCGTTGGCTGGAGTGACCCTGACCCACCGGCGCGTCCGCTGGGAACAATTGACCCAGGGGTGGTTGCGCGCGGCGGCTTTCGGCCAGTTGGCCCTCCCCTACCTGGCCATAGCGATGGCCCTGAGCCTCGCCGCGCTGCATTACCTGTTTCCCGACCACGAGGCTGACGGCGTCATCCTGATGGCCTTTGTGGTGGTGGTGCTCTCCTCTGTCCGGCAGTTCCTGACCCAGCAGGAAGCCCGGCGGCTGCAACGCGACCTTGACCTGCAGGCCAAACACGATCCGCTGACTGGTCTGGTGAACCGGTCGTTCCTGCTGCACCTGCTGGAACAGGCCATTCTCCGCGCAGACACCCGTTGTGGGGTGGCGGTGCTGTTCATTGATCTGGACCGCTTCAAATCGGTCAACGATATTCATGGCCACGCCGCTGGCGACGATCTGCTGCGTGAGGTGGCGCGGCGACTTCAGGGTGAGGTCGGTCCCCGGGACACCGTGGCGCGGCAGGGCGGGGACGAGTTTGTCGTGATGGCCACCGGCATTGACCACACCTCGGCGGTCAGTGACATGGGGTACCGGGTACTTCAGGCTTTGAGCCGCCCATTCGCGGTCGGGAACGAAACGGTGTCTGTCTCGGCCAGCATCGGGGTCACCCTGTGCCCGGCAGACAGCTCCACAGCCAGCGAGGCCCTCAGAAACGCGGACATCGCCATGTACGAGGCAAAACGGCGGGGCCGCAACGGGATGCAGTTCTATAACCAGCAGATCGAACAGCAGACCGCCGAGATTCACCGCATAGAAGTTCAGCTCAGGGGCGCCGTCGAGCGCGGTGAGCTGAGCGTGCATTTCCAGCCCCTGGTTTCGCTGGCATCCCGGCAGGTCCGGTCCGCCGAGGCGCTGCTCCGGTGGACTTCGCCGGTGCTGGGTATCGTCTCTCCGGCGACCTTCATTCCTGTTGCCGAGCAGCGGGGCCTGATTCACGCCGTCGGGAGCTGGGTGCTGGATACGGCAGTGGATCAGGTCCGTCAGTGGCGGGCCGCCGGGCAACCGGACCTGGGTGTTTCCGTCAACGTCTCACCGTTGCAATTCGAGCGCGACGACTTTGTTGCGCAGGTACAGGCGACGTTGCAGCGCCACAGTCTGGCGGGCAGCGCCCTGACCCTTGAACTCACGGAAGGCTCGCTGCTCTCGGATTTCGCGGCGTCGAACATCAAGCTCAGAGAGCTGCGGGCGCTGGGCATCCAGGTGGCAGTGGACGACTTCGGAACCGGGTACTCGAGCCTGGCCTATCTGCGCACCCTGCAGGTCGATATCGTCAAAATCGACCGGTCGTTTATCTGGGCCATGCAGGACGACGGCCTGACCTTCGTCGAGGCCATCGTGCGCATCGCCCATCATCTGAAGCTGCGGATCGTGGCCGAGGGCATCGAGACGCCGGAGCAGTGCTGCAGCCTTCAGACGCTGTCGTGTGATCTGGGACAGGGCTACCTGTTTTCAAAACCCCTGCCATCCGCTGAATTTCTGGCCTTCGTGCAGGAAACCAACCGCGCCACACAGCCAGACGCTGCTCACGCACTGCCGCACGGTGCACCCGGGCCGGAAGAGCAGGCAAACTGACTTCAGGAAGCAATCACAGCAGCCAAACCCTGAACTCCGCATGCCTTCGTCAGCACGGCCAGCCCAAGAGCTCACAGGTGCAGTCCTGAGTCAGCGCTTTGTCCCGTGAGTCTCCTGCCTGACAACCGCCACAAAAGCAGCGGCTCCGCGCTCCCATCAGGCCGCAAGACGCATCTTTGTTCCCCTGCAGGCTCCCCAGGCTGTGCGGGCTAGCGGAGAGGCCGGAGGGCCGTCACGCTCTCGACGCGGTTGCGGCCTTGCTGTTTGGCCAGATATAGCGCCTGATCGGCCTGATTGATCAGCACTCCGGCGTCGGTGCCGTGCTCGGGATAGGTCGCCACCCCGAGACTGACCGTGACCTGTCCAAGCGCCTGACGCTCGTAGTTCACCGTCAGCTCGGCAATTTTCTCCCGGAAGGCATGTGCCCGGGCCAGGGTATCCTCGTGCGAGGCATTGAGCAGCACGATGATGAACTCCTCGCCGCCGTACCGGCAGATCATGTCCTCGGCCCGGAAAAACTCCTGCATGGTTTTGGCCACCGCCATGAGCACCGCGTCGCCCGCCTCATGGCCGAAGGTGTCGTTGAATCTCTTGAAGTGGTCGATATCCGCCGCCAGAATGCTCACGGACTGCTGGGCCCGCGTCGCGCGGTGAAGTTCGCGCTCCAGGGTCTCTTCCAGATACCGGCGGTTGAACAGCCCCGTCATGGGATCGCGGATGCTCTGCTGGCGCAGGGTCTCCCGCAGGCGCAGATTGCCGATGGCCAGCGAGATCTGCTGGGCGACGGTCAGGGCAAAGGACCGGACGTGCTCGGGCACCGACGCGGCTTCCGGCCCGCCGAAAAGCTGAAGAACCCCCAGAGCCTCGTTCTGCGCCAGGAGAGGAATACACAGGTACATGCCCGCCTGGCCGTCGTGATGGGCACAGGTGGGACTGAGTTCGGTGGGCTCATAGGCATGGCCGCGCCGCAGGGCCAGACACGAATCCGGGTCACGAACCGTACCCACGGTGTCGAGCGCAACGTCTCCCCACACCGCGCGGGTTTCCAGCAGGTTCTTTGACGACTTCAGGGTCAGGAACGTGCCGCTCCAGCCACTGAAGAGGTGCGGCAACGCCTGACTCAGCACGCGGTACCCTTCTTCCTTGTCCTGGCACGATTGCAGGGCGTCACTGAGTTCAGCGAGCTGACTGACTTCGCGGTGCCGCCGTTCCAGAATCATGTTGCGGTCGGCGACCTCGTTCTGTGCGCGTTCCAGGGCCCCTGCCATCTGGTTGAAATCCTCGGCCAGCAGGCGCGGCTCGTGCAGGTCGCTCAGCGGGGCGCGGGTGGTCAGGTTTCCGGAGGCCAGTTCGCGGGTCGAGGTGCGCAGGCGGTCAAACACCTGCGCGACCCCCGAAGCCAGCCGGGCACTGAAGAAGATGCTCACCAGCAGCGCGAACAGGACCCCCAGAGGGGCAAACAGCTGCAGGCGCCTCAGATTCGCCTGATTGAGGGTCTCCTTTTGCTGCACCTCCCGCGTCAGATGTTCGCTCAGGCCAAGAAGCTCCCTGCGGATGGCATCGACCACCACCTTGCCCCTCTGGGTCTTGACCAGAGCGACCGCCAGTGCAGGATCTTTCTGGTACGCAGCAAGCTGCGGGCGTGCCGCCTCGTCGAGCCACTGCTCAACCTGCCGCTCCACTTTCTGAACCACCTGAAGATGCTCGGCAGCATGTTCAGGATCGACGTGGTCGGTCATCAGCTGACGTTCCAGTTCCGACAGTTCACGTGGCAGCCGGGTCCTGGCCGCCAGGTGAGGCATAAGAAACGCCGATTCGCCGGTCAGCAGATAGCCGCGCAGTCCCGTTTCCAGATCAAGCACACTGTTCAGCAGCGCGGTGATCTGGGTAATTTCCTCCTGCTCCTGCTGGATTTCGCTGACCAGACGGTTGTTCTGTTCAATGCTGACATACACCCCTACCCCCCCCAGCAACGTAAAAAGCCAGAGGACGCTGAAAGTGCGCAGGATAAGGGTAGACAGACGCATGAGGTTCACCGAGGCATACCGAACAGTAGCCAGGATTAAGCTATGGTAAAGCCTCTTTCCATGCCCTTACAGCTGTGTAGGCTACAGATTAGCCTGTTCCAATCCGGGATTGTGCCAGCAGTTTCAGGAATGTGACAAACCATCCCCGATTTTTTTATTTAACCTTTATAATTTAGCAGTGAACCTCTTGCACCATTTTCTGCTGATTGACGACAATCTGGCAGACCAGCTGCTGGCCGAGGAGGCATTTCAGCAGCTGTGTCCGGACTGCACTCTGACGTGCGTCACGGACGGGAAAACCGCGCTGGACCTGCTGAGACGAAAAGAGGTTCAGCCAGACGTCATTTTGCTGGATGTAAACATGCCGGGAATGAGTGGGTTCGAGGTGCTGGCCGCACTCAAGGCAGATCCCGAGCTGGCCCTGCTGCCGGTCGTGATGCTTTCGACCTCGGGTGCCAAGTCGGACGTCCGGGCAGCGTATACCCTGCACGCCAGCTCCTATCTGGTTAAAGCGCAGGAGTTCGAGCAGTTTGTTCAGCAGATCGATACCTTCCTGGCGTTCTGGCAGAAAAATCAGGTTGCCCGCGAGTAACAAAGGGGCCAGGAGGAAAGCGGCTGCGGCGGGGTAGTGGCGGACTGGGTACTGGCTGCCAACAGCCAGCAGAGGGGCTACGGCGCAGAAGTGTCAATGCATGTCTCCCCTGCCCAGCGCGTAAACATTTTCAGCTGAAGCCATAGCACCACGGGGCACAGCTGATCATCACAGTTCAGACCTGAATCCGGCAGAAATGATCGGGGCTGGCCATCAACCTGGGCACGCGGTGGCGGTAGAGCTGTCGCGGGCTTCGCACAATACCTGCTCGCAACGGGGCCACGAGCGCCTGATCCGCTGTTCGGCAGGATGGCTGCGAAGTGTTCACACGTCTCCGACAACGCTCAGCAGGCCCCGGTGCAAAGGAAATGGCCGGAGCACCTGAGCTCCGGCCATTCTTCAGGACTGAGTTCAACCAGCCTGCGCCACTTCACTGCCCGCCGCCCTGTCCGCATCACCAGACTCCACGGTCCTAGGCGAGGTCAGCTGACCGGCGGTCCGCACGCTGACCGAGCGCTTCTGAGCCGCTTCACTGCGGGGAACGCGGATGGTCAGGGTGCCATGGTCGAAGTCGGCCTCGACCTTGGTCAGATCGTACTTGGCCGGCACGCTGAACGTGCGGCTCATGGTGCCGTAGGGACGCTCGACGCGGTGGGCGGTGCGGCCGTCGGTGCGGGAGTAACGGCGCTCGGCCTGAACGCTGAGCGTCTGGTTCTCCGCCTCGATCTGAATGCTTTCGGGCGACACGCCAGGCAGGTCAAGGGTCAGTTCCAGGCCCTGAGCATCTTCGTGCACGTCGACGGGTGGGGCCAGACGGGCACCCTGGCCGCCAGAGTTGCCGAAGGCACGGTCCATACGCTGAGTCAGTTCTTCAATTTCACGGAAGGGATCAAATCGCATCATGGTGTGGCCTCCTGTGGATTGGAGGCACAGGTCGGGCTGGGCTGTCCGGCCCGCTCCTCGCCTGTCTGCAAAAACTATAAAACCTGAGTGTTAACGTGTCAAGTTTAGTGCGTCTGAAGAATCCGGACCTGGAATCCTATTGCCCCATGATCGCCATCACCGGACAAGACCAGAGCCGCAGGCAGCGACCGGACTGTTAGACTCCTTGGCGGCCCCGGCACCATGCCCGCGTGCCTTAGACGTCACCACCCTCTCTCAGCCGGCCCGTGAGCCGGCACCCGCCCCGTGAGGCAGGAGAAGGAGCCCCCATGACTGACCTGATGACCTGCCGCCAGCCTGCGCTGGACGGCCTTTTTTTTGTGCTGCGGAGCCTGCTTTGAACGCTCCAAAAGCCACCATCCTGACGGCCGATGAGGTCCGGCGGGCCATGACCCGCATTGCGCACGAGATTATCGAGCGCAACAAGGGCGCCGAGAATCTCGCCCTGATTGGCATCCACACCCGTGGCATTCCGCTGGCCGAGCGCCTGGCCGCCAAACTGAGTGAACTGGAAGGCGTCACGATTCCCACCGGCATGCTGGACATCACCCTGTACCGCGATGACCTCTCGGAGGTGGCGCATCAGCCGATCATCCGCGAGACCCAGGTGCCCTTCGACCTGGGGCAGCGCCGCGTGGTGCTGGTGGACGACGTGCTATACACCGGCCGCACCGTGCGCGCCGCGCTGGACGCTCTGATTGACCTGGGACGCCCAGCTGGCATTCAGCTGGCGGTGCTGGTGGACCGTGGGCACCGCGAGCTGCCCATCCGAGCCGACTACGTGGGCAAGAATCTGCCTACCGCCGCCAGCGAGGTCGTGAAGGTCAAGCTGCATGAAACGGACGGCGTGGACAGCGTGGAGCTGTGGGACCTGGAGGACCTCAAGTGACCTCGGCCACCTCCACCCCAGGGCCGCGCCCCCGCCACCTGCTGGACTTTCATGACTGGACCCCCGAGCGCCTGACCGCGCTGCTGGACAACGCCGACACCATGAGTCAGGTGCTCGACCGACCGGTGAAAAAGGTCCCGGCGCTGCAGGGCCTGACCGTATGCACCGTTTTTTTCGAGAACAGCACCCGTACCCGCACCTCCTTTGAACTGGCCGCGCGGCGCATGAGCGCTGACGTCATGACCTTCGCGGCGGGCAGCAGCAGCGTCAGCAAGGGCGAGTCCCTGCGCGACACCATGGAGGTGCTGACTGCCTACAAGGTAGACGCCTATATCGTTCGTCACCACGCCGCCGGGGCCGCACATCTGGTCGCCCGGTACAGCGGCAAGCCCGTGATCAACGCGGGGGACGGTCGCCGCGCCCATCCGACCCAGGCGCTGCTCGACGCCTACACCATCCGCCAGGAGTACGGCAGTCTGGAGGGCAAGCGCGTGGCCATCATCGGCGATATCCGCCACAGCCGCGTGGCCCGCAGCAACGCCGAACTGCTGCCCAAGCTGGGCGCCGAGGTCGTGCTGTGCGGCCCGGCGACCCTGCTGCCGCGTGATCTGGCCGCACTGCCTGGAGTCACCGTCACCAGCGACCCGCGTGAAGCGGTGTGCGGGGCCCACGCCGTTATGGCGCTGCGCCTGCAGCAGGAGCGCATGAACGGCGGCTTCCTGGCCAGCCTTCAGGAGTACGCCGACACCTATCAGGTGAACGAGGCACTGCTGCAACACGCCGAAAGCGGCGCCATCGTGCTGCATCCCGGCCCGATGAACCGCGATCTGGAAATCAGCAGCGACGCGGCCGACGGCGGAAGAAGCCGGATCCTGAAACAGGTCGAGAACGGCCAGGCCGTGCGGATGAGTGTGCTGTACCACCTGCTGGTGGGCCGGGAGTAACCATGAAGGAACTGACCATCAAGAACGTGCGCCGCGTCGGGTCTGACGCCCTGGAATCGGTGACTGTCGAGGGCGGCGTCATCAGGGGCTGGAACCTGGGCGAGCTGGGTGAGGTCATTGACGGCCAAGGCGGCACGGTGGCCCCGGCCCTGATCGAACTGCACGCCCACCTGCGGGAACCCGGTCAGACCGAAAAAGAAGATCTCGCCTCCGGGCTGGCAGCGGCGGCGGCGGGGGGCTACGGCACGGTCGTCTCGATGCCCAACACCCGTCCGGTGGTGGACGATCCGGCCATCGTGCGCGCGCTGATCGAGAAGGCCAATAGCCTGGGCTTCGCGCGTCTTCGCCCGGCTGCGGCCCTGACACGCGGCCAGAAAGGCGAGCAGCTGGCGGAACTGACGGCCCTGAAAGAAGCGGGCGCGGCCATGTTCACCGATGACGGCCTAACCAACGAGAACGCCCGGACCCTGCGCCTGGGCCTGGAATATGCCGGCAGCCTGGGGATGGTCGTCAGCGTGCACGCCGAGGACGCCACCCTCCGGGCCGACGGCGTGATGAACGAGGGCCCGGTGTCCGAAGCGCTGGGCCTGCCGGGCAACCCGGCCGCTGCCGAGGCCGCCCGAGTGGCGCGGGATGTGGAGATCGTGGCGCAGACCGGCGCCCGGCTGCACGTGCAGCACCTGTCCACCGCCCGCGCGCTGGACATCGTGCGCGAGGCCAAGGGGCGCGGCCTGCCAGTCACCTGCGAGGTCTGCCCACATCACCTGACGCTGACCGACGAGAAGCTGCGCTCGTTCGACGCCATCTACAAGGTCGCGCCGCCCCTGCGCACCCAGGCGGACGCCGACCATCTGTTGCAGGGGCTGCTGGACGGCAGCGTGGACTGTATTGCCACTGACCACGCGCCGCACACCCGCGCGGAGAAGGAACGCGACCTGCTGGAAGCGCCCAGCGGCATCGCGTACATCGAACTGGCCTTCCCGCTGATGTGGACCCGCTTCGGTGAGCAGCTGGGTCTGGAGCGACTGCTGGACCTGATGACCGGAGCAGCCGCGCGCGTGATGGGCTGGCCGGAGCCGACCCTGGATGAAGGCGCTCCGGCGGATCTGGTCGTGCTGGACCTGCAGGGGGAACGCGAAGTGAATCCCGCCAGCTTCAAGAGCAAGGCGAAGTTCACCCCCTGGGCAGGAGAGAACCTCCGAGGCTGGCCGACCCTGACGGTCGTGAACGGAAAAGTGGCCTACCAGCGTCAGGACTGAAGACACAAAACCCAGCCGCCCGCTCCTTTTAGGGATGCAGGCGGCTGTTCTGTTTACAGGTCGAGCGGATCAGGGTTCTGGCTGTTGAGCTTCCCCTGGTCCTTCTCGTGCTGACGAAGGACCGTGTCCTTCTCGTCTTCACCGATCCCCGGGTTGAGCCGTTCGGTCTTGGCGGCGGGCAGATCGGCGCGTTCGGGATCGTTGCTGTCGGTCGTGGCGAGGTCACCGGGATCAGTCATGTGTCGCTCCTTTTGGAGCCTCATGCTGGCATTCAGAGCCACCTGCCGGGTCAGAAGGCCCTCATTCCTCTTGGGGAAGCGTTAAGCGCGACCACCCGAACCTTCAGCCGAAGACGGCTTGGCCGCCACCGAAACTACCGGACGAATTGCGCGCGGTCCTTGACTGCAAACCAGGCGTCAGCATCGGCCTGCGGGCAGTGGGCGTGGTGGCGACCTGGGGGCGTATCAGGCCCAAATACCATCCGCAGAAGATGGGGATTCAGGTGCGCGTAGCCGCTGAGCACCCTGGCCTGCTGTGTCCGCGCCTGAATCAGATCAGCGGATGGGCCCCAAAAGACCAAGGCCAGCCCTGTACCCATATCGGGCGCACCGGTGACCTGGGGTGTCCTGCAACCTCAGGCAAGACTCAAGCGTCGGCTCCGACGGCCTCACCGATACGGCCCACACCATCACGCTCCAGCAACTGGCCCAGACCACGGTGAATGCGGGCAGGCAGGCCAGGGCCCTCGTAGATCAGGCTGCTGTAGACCTCGACCAGACGGGCGCCGGCCCGGATCTTGGCATAGGCGTCGTCCGCCGAGAAGATGCCGCCCACGCCCACGATGGGCACTGCGCCCCGGGTCAGACGGTAGGCATCCCGCACGAGCGCTGTCGCCCGCCGGGTCAGGGGCCGCCCGCTGAGCCCGCCGGCCTGCTCACGGTGCGTGTGCGTCAGGCCGTCGCGTGACAGCGTGGTGTTGCTGACGATCAGCCCCTGGACCCCGGCATTCATGGCTGCGCCTACGCTGGCCTCGAAATCCGCCGGGTGCAGATCCGGGGCCAGCTTGACCAGCACCGGAGGTGTCCGCCGGGCCGTGCGCAGGCGCTGAGCTTCTGCCTCGTTCAGCACGGCGCGCAGCAGGACTTCAAGTTCCGCGGAGGCCTGCAGCGCACGCAGGCCCGGCGTGTTGGGACTGCTGACGTTCACCACAAAGGCGTCAGCCACGTCATACAGCGCCTTCACGCAGGCCACGTAGTCCTGGCTCGCGTCCTGCGTCAGCTTGTTCTTGCCGATATTGACCCACACTGGCACCGTTCGCCGCCCCAGACGCGACAGCCGTGCACGCAGCGCCTCGGCGCCCGCGTTATTGAATCCCATGCGGTTGATCAGGGCCCCGTCGGGGGGCAGGCGGAACAGCCGCGGCCGTTCGTTACCAGCCTGAGGCTGTGGGGTCACCGTACCAACTTCGACAAATCCGAAGCCCAGGGCGCTGAAAGCCGGCACCGCCACGCCATTCTTGTCCAGGCCGGCCGCCAGACCAACCGGTGAGGTGTAGGTATGCCCCCACAGCGTCTGCACCAGCCGGGGGTCGGCAGGAGCGCTCAGGCGACGGGCCACGGCAGGCCAGCCGGGAACGCGAGAAGCCAATGCCAGGGCGTTCACGGTGAGGTGGTGGGCGTCCTCGGCGTCCAGGCAGAACAGCGCGGGCTTGATCACTTGGCGGTACATCGGTTCCCAGGATAGGCGTTTGGGGGTTATGGCAGCTTGAGTGCGCCGAAACTGCCGGAAGAAGGCGCCTGACAGCTCTGTCCCCGGTGCTGGACGATCAACTGAGCCCGGCAGGATTCCTCTGGGTTATCTTGTTCTAACTCCTCTGTTGCCGGCCCAGTTACCGGATCATCAGTGGCCAGCCGCAGTCCTGGCATCCGGTTTGTCGTGCACTGCCAGCCGTTCGATCAGGGTCGCGGAAGCCTCATTCAGACCGAGCAGTTCGACCGGAGTGCCCTGACGACGGTAACGCAGAACGACCTTGTCGAGCGCAGCCACCGACGAGCCGTCCCAGAAGTGGGCATCGGTCATATCGATCACCACCTGCCGCGCCGGAGCAGTGAAGTCGAACTGCTGAACGAAATCATGGGTGCTGACGAAAAACAGTTGCCCGCTGACCCGGTAGGTGCAGGTGCCGTCAGGAGCTTCGCTGTGCGTCACGCTGGACAGTTGCGAGACCTTGCGGGCAAACAGCAGGGCGCTGAGCACCACGCCGACCAGCACGCCGCGCGACAGGTCGTGGGTCAGGACCGTCACCAGCACCGTCGCCAGCATGACCAGGGTCTCCCCTTTCGGATGCACCGCCATGCTTTGCAGGCTTCCCCAGTCGAAGGTGCTGACGCTGACCACGATCATCACCGCGACCAGGGCCGCCATGGGAATCTGCACCAGCAGCGGCTGCAGGACCAGAATCAGCAGCAGCAGGAACAGACCTGCCACGAAGGTGGACAGCCGTCCACGTCCGCCGCTGGTCACGTTGATCATGCTCTGGCCGATCATGGCGCAGCCGGCCATGCCGCCCAGGAACCCGGTGGCGATGTTGGCGATGCCCTGCCCGCGTGACTCGATGTTCTTGTCACTGGTGGTGTCGGTCCGCTCATCGATCAGCTGCGCGGTCAGCAGACTTTCGAGCAGACCCACGAAGCACAGCGTCAGCGCTACCGGAAAGATAATGTTCAGGGTCTCCAGATTCAGCGGCACCTGTGGCAGGTGAAAGGGTGGCAGGGCGCGGGGCAACTCACCCATATCACCGACCGTCTTCACGTCCGCGCCGGTGAGGACTGCCACGACGCTGAGGGCCACGATGGCGACCAGGGCGCTCGGGACCGCCCGGAACACGCGGGGCAGCAGATAAATAATGGCCAGCCCGGCGGCCACCATGGCGTACATCTGCCAGTTCGCCCCGGCAAACTGCGGCAGTTGGGCCATGAAGATCAGGATGGCCAGCGCATTCACGAATCCGGTCATCACCGGGCGCGGCACAAACTTCAGGTACCGGGCCAGCCGCGCCCAGCCGAAGAAGATCTGAAGCACCCCGGTCAGCAGGGTGGCAGCAAACAGGTATTCCAGTCCGTGGTCCCGCACCAGCCCCACCATCAGCAGCGCCATCGCGCCGGTCGCGGCACTGATCATGGCCGGACGCCCGCCGATAAAGGCGATCACCATGGCGATGGTGAACGAGGCATAGAGACCCACCTGCGGGTCCACCCCGGCGATGATCGAGAAGGCGATCGCCTCGGGAATCAGGGCCAGGGCCACAACCAGACCAGACAGCAGGTCGCCGCGCGGGTTCTGGAACCACTCGTGCAGATAGACCTGGAGCCTGGAACGTTCGGGAGGGGAAATGGTCGTCATGAAATGCACCTCGCTGGTGCCGTGATCACCGGCCGCTTAAAAAAGCAGCTGAAAAGCAGGTGCGCAGGGCGCGGACATGCTGGAATTCGGTTATCGTCAGGGGCGTCTCTCGCAGTTCCTGTGTAAGGTCCCGGGGACGCCGCACCTGCGGCCCGGGCAGTATGACGTGCGCGGGCCAGACCTGCAAGTATCGCTGCTCAGGTCCGGCCCGGAGAAGACAGGTTCAGGCGCTGGGATAATGGGGGTCGAGCTGCACCAGGCGGGCATGCTGAAGCTGCTCGCTCTCCACGATCAGGTCGGCTAGGGTGGTGCTGCCCAGCACGTCTTTGAGGGCCGCGTCCACACGGTGCCACAGGTTCTGGGTGCCGCAGACGTTCTGATGGTCGCAGGTATGGTCGTCTTCCACGCAGGACACCGGCGCCAGGCTGCCTTCCATGGCGGTGACCACGTCATAGGCGCTGATATCAGCGGCCGGCCGCGACAGCCGGTAGCCACCGTGCGCCCCACGGATGCTCTTGATAAATCCGGCCCGGCGCAGGTTGCTGGCAATCTGCTCCAGGTAGTGCTGGCTGATGCCCTGACGTTCGGACACGTCCTTGAGCGGCACGGCCTCACCGTCGCGGCGGCCGATCTCGATCAGGGCGCGAAGGCCATACTGTGCTTTGGTCGACACCCACATATTCAAATTGTACCTCTTAATTCCGGGTCAATTGTAGGGAATTAGACCGGGCTCAAGGTTTCCAGAGTGGCTTCAGAACTAAAGCCCTCTGCTCTATTCGCGTGACTGGGCTCTGTTCCAGCGTCCCCCGCGCCCTGGACCATTACAATCCGGCGCGTGAAGATGTCCACGAGGCCAGACCTCTCGCCAGCCGACGTGCTGCTGCGCCTGCGGGCAGCCGGCGCGCCCGGCTTGATCCTGCTGGAGTCGCTGGGGCCGGTGGTGCCGTATGGCCGCTACTCGCTGCTGAGTGCCTGGCCGCAGGCGGTCCAGACGGAACTCCCGGAACGGCCCCAGGGAGGCAGTCTGTTTCCAGCATGGCTGGGCGGCCTGAAGTACGAGGCGGCACGCGAGTTCGGTCTCAGTGTGCATCCACCCCGGGGCACGGCCATGTGGTGGGGCCTGTACCCCTCGGGGCTGCTGTGGGACCGTGAAGCCGGGACCTTCAGCGTAGTAGGCGAGCCCCACGTGGACTGGAAGGCGGTGCTGGAAGGACCCGGGGCTACGGTCCCCGCCCTGCAGGTCGGCCCGTTCGGTGCCGATGACGTGGACTATCCGGCCGGCGTGCGGGCCGTTCAGGAGCTGATCCGCGCCGGCGAGGTCTATCAGGTCAACCTCTCGCGCGGGGTGCGGGCCGGGGCCAAGGGGGATCCCCTGGCCGCCTACCTGCGTCTGCGGGAGCTCAATCCCAGCCCGTTTATGGCGTTCGCTGACCTGGGCGACGAGGTGGTCGTGTCATGCAGCCCCGAGCGGTTGGTGCTCTGGGAAAGCGAGACCCTCAGTGCCCGGCCCATTGCCGGCACACGCAGACGCGGCGAAACTTTGCAGGAAGACACTGCCTTCGAGGCGGAACTGCGAGAAAGTCCCAAGGAGGTCGCGGAGCACACCATGCTGGTGGATCTGGTGCGCCACGATCTGGGGCGGGTGGCCGCGCCGGGCACGGTGCATGTCCCGGACCTGATGCTGGTCGAGCGCTACAGCCACGTCATGCACCTGGTTTCGGAAGTCGAGGCAAAGGCGCGGCAAGGCGTGACGCTCCGGGAAGTACTGGCCGCGACCTTTCCAGGGGGCACCATCACTGGCGCCCCCAAGGAGCGGGTGATGGAGGCGATTCACGCACTGGAACCCGGGCCACGAGGCTGGTACACCGGCGGGTTGGGGGTAGTCAGCGGGGCGCGCGTGGACCTGAACATCCTGATCCGGACGGCCGCATTCACCCGGGCCGGTGCCCCGGACCACTGGACCGTGGAGGTCCGCGCGGGCGGAGGCACCGTGATCGACGCCAATCCCGCCCGCGAAGCGCAGGAAACGGTTCACAAGGCCCAGGCCCTGCTGAGTGTGCTCTCAGGGGTGCCAGGCCGGGCCGCCCAGCCGACCGCACCGCCTGTTCCGGGCCGGGTCTGGGCTCCACCGCAAGCTCCAGCCAGCATGCCAGGACTGCGCGTGCTGCTGCTGGACAATCGCGATTCGTTTACCTGGAATCTGGTGCACGACCTGCTCAGCCTGGGTGCTCAGGTAGAAGTGCGCTCGCAGGATGAAGAGGCCGGAGCGCTGCTGGAGACCCAGCCGGACGCAGTGCTGGTAGGGCCGGGACCCGGCACGCCGGACTCCAGCGGCTGCACCCTGCCGCTGACCCGGCTGTGCCTGGAACGTGGCGTCCCGCTGCTGGGTGTCTGTCTTGGCCATCAGGCGCTGGGGCAGGTGCTGGGCGGCGAGGTGACGCGGGCGCAACCGGTGCACGGTCGTCTGGCCCGGATCAGCCATGGGGGCACCGACCTGTTTGCAGGCGTGGCTCCGGGAGCCCCGTTCGGGCGCTATCACTCGCTGGTGGTGCGCGGGCTGCCGGACCCGCTGGTCACGGCCCGCAGCCTCGACGGTGAGGTCATGGCGCTGCGGGCGCCCGGGCAGCAGGCCTGGGGAGTCCAGTTTCATCCCGAAAGCGTGCTGAGCCCGGCGGGGCGCACGTTGCTGGGCAACTGGCTGCGGCTGTCGGATCCGTCCGCGCGCCGCCCATGAAACCCCTGCCCCATCACCTTGACCACCCAGCCTGGCTGCACGGAGCGACCGCGTTCACCACCGTACGCACGCGCTATGGTCAGGCCCTGCACTGGTCCACGCACCTCAGCCGCCTGAAGGACACCTGCAGGTTTCTTGGACTGCCTAACCCTGATCCAGACCTGTTGCCATTCGAGCCATTGCCCTGGGGCCTCGCACGCGTCACAGTAACAGCAGGTGGTACGTTTCTGTCTCACCGCCCCCTGCAGCCAGGCCCCAGACCTGAAGCGGGCGTGCGGGTCCGCCTCACCGACGTGCAGGTTCATCCCCAGCTCGCTGTTTATAAAACCGGCAACTATCTGCCGTACCGGCTGGCCATGCAGGCGGCCGCAGAGGCCTACGAGGGCTGGCTCCAGACAGCTGCCGGTCACGTGGTGGACGGCAGCCGGACCTCTCCGCTGCTGCATCTGGACGGCCAGCTGGTGGTTCCAGCCGGAGGCCTTCCTGGCGTGACCCGCGCCCTGTACCTGCGGGACACGCTCCATGTCGAGCGGCCCGTGCACCGTGAGGAACTGGCCGAGGTCGCGGCCGCCTGGGTCTGTGGCAGTGGGGTGGGAGTGATCCCGGTGTCGGAGCTGGAGACGCCTGCGGGTGTCCGGTCCCTACGGGTCCACTGGCCCGACGCCACCGACCCTGCCCTGCTCTGGCCTGATCCGGACTGAATACAGGCGGCGAGGGAAGCCCGCCTCGCCGCCTGTTCAAGGGTTTCAGAACATGCCTTATAACGGTTCTCCAAATCACGCCGCCGAGAACACAGAGTCTCGGCGGCGTGATTTTGCGATCTGCTCGGGCGAAAAGATGCCGCTTGACCGATACTTTAGTGCCCGTCCTGACCGCTGCGTTCGCTTTGCAGGCGCCCGCCACCGTGAACGTCTTCGAGCCTCACGGCACCGTGCTGACGCATCAGCCTGAGGGCTTCGTCAGCACGGGTTCCGGCCGGGTCACGGGCAATGACCAGGACATTACCGGACTTGAGTCCGTTGGCGAAGCGCTCGGCATGCGCGGCCGGCACCCCCATACGGCGCAGCAGCTTGACGTAGTCTCCGTGGTCCGAACCGGTCAGCGCACCGAACAGGCCGCCAATCCCCAGGCCACCCAACGCACCAAACAGCATGGAGGTCAGACCGCCGTCACTGTAGATCCGGGTATCGGGAATAATCAGAAACAGCAGCCAGATCGGCACGGTGAGGGCCAGCCCGCCGACCAAACCTAGAAAGGCTCCACGCATCACGCTGGCACTGCCTCCGGGTTCCCCGGCTTCGGGGCTGATGCCGGTGGCCTGCGCAATATCACGCTCGATCACGGTATCGGCCAGGGAGAAGCCCAGGTGTTCACGGCCAAAGCCGCGTGACTGCAGCGCTTCCAGGGCCGCCTGGGCCTGGCGCGGCTCGCGGAAGAGGGCAACGACGCTTTCCATGCCCGCATTTCTACCATGAGGCCTGTCTGAAACGCGAGGGACAAAGCACCGTAAGGGAAAGGTCCGGTACGTTTCACCCTACCCCCTTTTCCTATACTGCCCCTCATGGTGAACGTGGTTTCTGTGGCCCTCCCCGACGCAGCGTTTGAAACGCGTCTGCGTGAGGTGCTGCGGTCCCGCGTGGAATTTATCGAGCTGATTGGTGACGACCTGGTGGCGGCCGGCGGCAAGCGCACCCGCCCTATGATCACCCTGCTGGCTGCGCAGGCGCTTGGTGTGGGTCCAGGCTCGCCCCAGTGGTCCGGGGTGGTGGACCTGGGCGTGTGTGTGGAACTGCTGCACTCCGCGTCGCTGCTGCACGACGATCTGATCGATGACGCCGACACCCGCCGCGGCCAGCAGGCCGCCTTCCGGCGCTTTGGCAACGTGGTCAGCGTCATGAGCGGTGACTTCATGCTGGCGCGGCTGCTCACGCTGCTTGCAGGAATGCCTTCCGGTACGGCGCTGACCCGCGCCTTTGGCGAAACCGCCTCGCAGATCTGTGAGGGCGAGGTGCTGCAGTTTCAGGTCGCGGCCTACGCTGACTACCGGCTGGAGCACTACCTGAACATCATCCACGGCAAGACCGCCGCCCTGACCGAACTGGCCGCCTGCGCCCCGGCAATGCTGCTGGGCAGCTCAGCGCTTCAGCGCGAGGCGCTGACCACCTTCGGACGCGAGTACGGTCTGGCATTTCAGATGCAAGACGACCTGCTCGACCTGGCGGGCCAGGAAAACGTGATCGGCAAGCCGGTCGGCGGCGACCTGCGCGAGGGCAAAGCGACCCTGCCGACCCTGCTGATGCTGGACGGTCCCCACGCTGACGAGGTGCGCGAGGTGCTGGAACGCCGCGCCGCGCAACCGGGAGATGTGCAACGGATGCAGATGCTGGCCGGGGAATGCGGCGCCCTGGAACAAACGCGGGAGGAGATCCGCCGGCGGGCCCGGCTGGCTGCTGAGGCTCTGGAAAGTCTGCCTCCGACGGAAGCGCGTACTGCCCTGCTGGCCATGGCCCAGCGCGAAATCCTGCGTACTCACTGACTTCACCACGGATCCTGCAGGTGTTCGGTCAATCTGGACAATCTGGCGGGGGTCAAGCACACACCTGACATTTGCCAGGGTCCGGGCAGCACAGCCTGGCGGCTTCTATGGTGGAACCGGTTCAAGGTTTCGCACGCCTGGGCGGGAGTGCATGCGCCTTGACGCCTGCGCGCCAGGCGAGTAGAACGTGTGGGGTTTGCTCAAACCGGAAGTCCGTCCTGGCCGGGGTTTCTCCCGCGTCTCGAAGACGGCTCGGGGCACCTGTCTATATAGGTTGGCGGGGCCATGTATGCTGCCCTGGACCACCCAGGCAAAGCCCCTTTTCAAAGGAGACCGTACGAATGCGGGCATCAGGACTCAACTGGCAGGGCCTCATGGAGCAACTCCAGCAGGCGCTGCCGTATTGCGAGGTCACGGATCAGTCCCTGGCCTACTTCAAATACCCCAAGCGCACCCTCAGCGTGAACCTCCCCGTACGCATGGACGACGGCCGAGTACAGGTGTTTCGTGGCTACCGCACCGTTCACAGCACCGCGCGCGGCCCGAGCATGGGGGGCGTCCGCTTTAAGGCCGGTCTGAACGCGCACGAATGCGAGGTGCTGGCCGCCATCATGACGCTCAAGGCCGCCGTGGCAGACCTGCCGCTGGGCGGGGCCAAAGGCGGCGTGGATGTAGACCCGTCTATCCTGAGCCCACATGAGATCCAGGGCCTGACCCGGCGCTACACCAGTGAGCTGGTCGAGCTGATCGGCCGCAACGAGGACATCCTGGCGCCCGACGTCGGCACCGACGAGCAGATCATGGCCTGGGTGCTCGACGCCTACAGCGAGAACACCGGGGAAACCGAAAATGGTGTGGTGGTCGGCAAACCTCTGACCCTGGGAGGCAGCTACGGCAGCAAGGACGCCCGTGGGCGCAGCGCCGCGCTGGTGGCTGTGCGGGTGCTGGAGTCCGGGGGCCAGAGCATAGACCGGGCCCGGGTCGCCGTGTACGGTTTCGGCAACGTGGGCCGGCGTGCGGCCCAGACGCTGGCCGCGCAGGGCGCCCTGGTCGTGGCGGTCAGTGACCAGGACGGCGCCGCCTTTGCCAGCAGTGGCCTGGACCTTGACGCCCTGGTGGCCTACCGCGAGATGCACGGCACCGTGCAGGGCTTCGGTATGAGCATCACGCCCGACGAAGTCGCCGAGCTGGATGTGGACGTGCTGATGCTGGCCTACGACTACGGCGCCATTCATGCCGGTAACGCCCACGCCATTCGCGCCCGCTATGTCGTGGAAGCCACCAACCGCGCCGTGATGCCCGAAGCCGAACGCTTCCTGGAAGCGCAGGGCGTGGTCGTGCTGCCGGATCTGGTGGCCAGCATCGGCGGTCTGGTCGTCAACTACCTGGAATGGGTGCAGGACGCCAGCAACTTCTTCTGGACCGAGGACGAGATCGAGAAGGCGGTGGACTCGCGTGTCAATGCGGCGCTGGACAATGTACTGGCCTTCATGACCCAGCAGGGCGTCAACATGCGCACTGCCGCCTATGCTATCGCCCTGAACCGGCTGAACAACGCCACGGTCATGCGCGGGGTGTATCCGTAAGCAGCTTCAAGCTCCACGGCACCAGCACACCAGTCTGCGCGCCCTGGACCACCATCTGAATTTCCCCCCCAGGAGCCGCCCGCGTTCCTTTTCCTCCCCAAGGAGTGTCCACCCATGACCACGACCCAGGACCCCAAGTCCACCCGCCAGCACGAGATTCCCAGCTATCTGGACCCCAACAACATCGGCCCCTACGAGATTTTTCTGGAGCAGGTCGAGCGCGTCACGCCGTACCTGGGCAAGCTCGCTTACTGGGTCGAGACCCTCAAGCGGCCCAAGCGGATTCTGGTGGTGGACGTGCCGGTCCACCTGGATGACGGCAGCGTGGCGCACTTCGAGGGCTACCGCGTACAGCACAACACCTCGCGCGGCCCCGCCAAGGGCGGCGTGCGTTACCACCAGGACGTGACCCTCAGCGAAGTAATGGCCCTCTCGGCATGGATGACGGTCAAGAACGCCGCCGTCAACCTGCCCTACGGCGGCGGCAAGGGCGGCATCCGCATCGACCCGCGCAAGTACAGCACCGGGGAACTCGAGCGTGTCACCAGGCGCTACACCACCGAGATCGGGCTGATCATCGGGCCGGAGAAGGACATCCCGGCGCCCGACGTGAACACGGGCCCGCAGACGATGGCCTGGATGATGGACACCTATTCCATGAACGTGGGCCGCACCGCCACCGGCGTGGTCACCGGTAAACCTGTCTCCCTGGGCGGCTCGCTGGGGCGCGCCGACGCCACCGGACGCGGGGTGTTCGTCACCGGCGCCGAGGCCATGCTCAAACTGGGCATGCCGATGCAGGGCGCCCGTATCGCCGTGCAGGGCTTCGGCAATGTGGGCGAGGCGGCCGCGCGCATCTTCCACGAGCACGGCGCGAAGATCGTGGCGATCCAGGACGTGACCGGCACCATCGCATGCGAGACCGGGATTGATCCCGCGGTGGCCCTGGCCCACCTGCGCCAGAGTGGCTCGATCACCGGTCTGGAGGGGACCGACACCCTGCAACGTGACGAGTTCTGGGACGTGGCCTGTGACGTACTGATTCCAGCGGCACTGGAAAAGCAGATCACGCTGGAGAACGCCGGACGCATTCAGGCCCGCCTGATCGTCGAAGGGGCCAACGGACCCACCATTCCGGCGGCCGATGACCTGCTCGCCGAGCGTGGGGTCACCGTGGTTCCGGACGTGCTGGCCAACGCCGGTGGCGTGACAGTGTCGTACTTCGAGTGGGTGCAGGACTTCAGCTCGTTCTTCTGGACCGAGGACGAGATCAACAACCGCCTTGACCGCATCATGCAGGACGCCTTCCGCAGCCTGTGGGACGTCAAGGAGCGTCATGGCGTCACCCTACGCACGGCGGTGTACATCGTCGCCTGCACCCGGGTCCTTGAAGCCCGCGCCCTGCGCGGCCTCTACCCCTGAACCCAGGCTGTGCATCTGAAGAAGGGCCACACCTTAGGCGGTGTGGCCCTTCTTCAATATCTGGCCATGCTCAGGCCTGTGCCCAGTCGCGCAGGTATGCCGCGACCAGATCGCTGACGTTGATGCCTTCGCGCTGTGCCTTCTCGATCTGGCGGGCCTTTTCCTCGCGGGTCATGGGTAACCACAGCGCCACCTTTTCCTGCCCGTCTTCCACCATGAACTCGCCGCCAAACCCGTCTCGCTGAACCACGCCACTGTTTTCCATGCTGTCCTCCTGCCCGGCCTGCATCAGCCACTCTGTTACCCGCGCTCTGAGAAACCGCCATTCCCGACCCACCTTGCGCCCTGGAATTCCGCCTCCACGGACGAGCTGGTAGGCGGTCGTCTCACTGACCTTCAGGTACGCGGCGAGTTCTTCCAGGGTCATCACTTCGTCCATCTCCGGTCGCCTCCCTGCAACTGGTGCCATCTTGCGTCATCTAATGAAATTTGTCAATATCTAACGTAAGATAGCTACAGATAGCCCTAGATCTGGCAGCAGACTCCCCGTCTGGAAACACATAAAAGACGAACCGGCCGCTGTTCCAGGCGACCGGTTGACTCTGGAGCAGCCTTAGTACAGCTTGTCCAGCACGTCGTCTTTCATGACAAAGCTGTTCTCGCGCGTGGGGAATTCGCGGCGGCGCACCTCGGCAGCGTACTGCGCGATGGCCTCGCGGGACACCCGGCCCACCTCGGCGTAGCGCCTGGCGATCTTCTTTTCCTCGCCTTCGTAGATGCCCAGCAGGTCGTGGGTTACCAGCACCTGTCCATCACAGTTGATCCCAGCACCAATGCCGATGGTAGGTACCCGGAGCCGCTCGGTAATCAGCTTGGCCAGCCGCGCGGGGATGGCTTCCAGAACCACACAGAAGGCCCCAGCTGCTTCCAGAGCCAGCGCCCCTTCGAGAGTCCGGCGCGCCGTGTCGTCATCCTTGCCCTGGACCCGCAATCCGCCCTGAGCCGTGGCCGTCTGAGGCATCAGGCCCACGTGCCCGACGACCGGGACACCGTTGCGGGTCAGGGTATCGACCACCTGAAGAACTTCCGGGGTGCTGCCCTCCATTTTCACGGCGTCGGCACCAGTCTCCTGGATAATCCGGACGGCTTTGCGCATGGCGTCGGTCACGCCCGTGTGGTACGTCCCGAACGGCATGTCCACCACCAGAAAGGTCTGTGGGGCCCCACGGCGTACGGCCTTACCGTGATGGATCATGTCTCCCAGGGTTACGGGCGCAGTGCTCTCGTACCCCAGGACGACGTTGCCCAGGCTGTCGCCGACCAGAATCAGATCCACGCCGGCGGCCTCGGCGTGCAGGCCGCCCGGATAGTCATAGGCGGTCACCATCACCAGGGGCTGCTCGGATTGCAAAAGCTCTGGGATACTGCGTTTCATGCGGCGAGCGTAGCAGAACAGGGCGCGGCGGCCTGTACCAGCCCCGCGCCCTGTTTCCATGCCGGTTCTCAGGCCTTGATCACTTCTCCGTAGCGGCCCAGCAGCAGATAGATGATCCAGCCGGTGACGGCCACATACAGCCACACCGGCACGGTCCAGCGCACCCACGCGCGGTGCCGGTTGAAGTAGCCACGGGCGGCCGGCAGGTCGATGTTGCGCAGGTTGCCCGCCGCCTTAAGTCCCTTCCAGGCGTTCCACAGGGCCAGCAGGGCCAGCGGCAGGTTCGCCGCCGCCAGGATGATGTGGCTGATCAGCAGCGCCAGGTAAGCACCCCGGTTGGGACCGATGTATTTCTTCTCGTAGCCCAGGCCCAGCCGGGTCAGGTACAGCACCAGAAACACCGTGGCCAGACCACTGGCCAGCAGCATGGCCTTCATATGCGCCTCGCGGTTGCCTCCCCGGATCAGGAACACCCCGGCCATCAGCGCCAGCCCGCTCAGAACGATCGTGAAGACCGCCCATTGATTAATCGTTTCTGCCATAACAGCGCCAGTGTACGGGTCACCCCCCGGGGCAGGTGTCTGACTGCGGGGGTGTCCGTGCGGCGGGGGACAATTCTCAGCCCGGTGAGGTGTCTAGAATGCCGGCAGGACCGCACCGGTCCCGGTGAGGCGCCAACTTCTGCCCCGGGACCCCGCGGAAGGGACGGTGAATGAATTGAGCTCAACCTTGAGGGCCACCCCTGGCACGGACACCCGGCCCACACCAAGCCTCTGGCTGCCCCGGCTGGCGTGGGGTGCGCTGGCCTACAACGTACTGGTCATTCTGTGGGGCGCGGTGGTCCGGATTACCGGTGCCGGCGCCGGCTGCGGTGACCACTGGCCGCTGTGTAACGGCCTGGTCGTGCCACAAGACGCCACGGTGCATACGCTGATCGAGTTCAGCCACCGCCTGACCAGCGGGCTGAGTGGTGTGCTGGCCCTGGTGCTGCTTTTCCTGGCCTTCCGGCATACACCGGCGCGTCATCCGGCGCGCCTTGGGGCCGTGCTGAGCTTCGGCCTGATCCTGCTTGAAGGGCTGGTGGGCGGGGTGCAGGTCCGGCTGGGCCTGACGGCCGACAGCACCGAACCGGCACGTGGATTCGTGCAGGGGATTCATCTGGCCAACACCTTTGTGCTGCTGGGTGCCCTGCTGCTGACGGCCCTGTGGGCCTCAGGACGGCCGGCGCTTCGGCTCAGGCAGCAGGGACAGGCCGTCTGGCTGGGGGGCGCGGGCCTGGGACTGCTGCTGGTGCTGGGTATGGCCGGCGCGGTGACAGCGCTCGGCGACCTGCTGTTCCTGCCGGCCGACGGCAGTACCCCCATCGAGACGGTCAAGCGTGACTACGCGGCCACGGCGACCCTGATCGAGAACCTGCGAGTGCTTCACCCGATGCTGGCGATCCTGACCAGTGCCTACCTGCTGTGGATGGCCTCCAGGCTCTTTCGGCTGCGCCCGGACGCACAGGTGCGGCGCTGGGGACTGTGGCTCTCTGGGGCCATTGCCGTGCAGATGCTGGCCGGCTTTGCCAACGTCGCCCTGAAGGCCCCGGGATGGATGCAACTGACACATCTGCTGCTGGCGTGCATGATGTGGCTTGTGACCGTGATGCTGGTGTACCGCGCCCTGACTGCCCTGTCCCTCCGTTCCCCCTCCACCGTCTCTGGTGTGCAGGGGCAGGGCGCGTGACCGCAGTGCCGGAGACGGCCGTGCCCTCCGCAGTCCAGACCAGCCCGTTGCGGGCCACCTGGCGGGACTATCTGGCGCTGACCAAGCCCAAGGTCATCAGTCTGTTGCTGTGGACCACGCTGGCGGCAATGTTCATGGCCCAGCGGGGCTGGCCCGGGCTGGGGCTGCTCGTGGTGGTGTCGCTGGCCGGGTACATGTCGGCCGGTTCAGCGGGCGTATTCAACATGATCATCGACCGGGACATCGACCTGAAAATGGCACGTACGGCCAAGCGTCCCACCAGCAGTGGCCTGATCACCAGCCGTCAGGCCGCTGCGTTCGGCGCCACTCTGCAGGTGCTGTCCTTTGTCATGCTGTGGATCTGGGCCACCCCGCTGGCCGCCTGGATGAGTCTGGCCGGCTTCCTGACCTACGTTGTGGTCTACACGTTGTGGCTCAAGCGCAACACCTGGCACAACATCGTGCTGGGCGGTGCAGCCGGGTGTTTCCCGCCGCTGGTGGGCTGGGCGGCCGTGACCGGGGACCTCAATCTGTTCGCCTGGTTCCTGTTTGCCATCATCTTCTTCTGGACGCCGGTGCACTTCTGGGCCCTGGCCCTGATGATCAAAGACGAGTACCGCGAGGTCGGCATTCCGATGTTGCCGGTGGTGCACGGTGACAAACTGACTGTGGCACAGATCGGCCTGTATGCCATCTATACGGTCGTCCTGTCCGTGATGCCGGTGTTTTTCCGTGAGGTTGGGGCGATCTACTTCCTGTCCGCTGCCCTGCTCGGCGGCTGGCTGATGGTGCTGTCGTGGCGCCTTTACCGGCATGTCATGGACGGAAACGCGGTAGAACGCCGGGTGGCGGTGCCGTTGTATCTGTACTCCATGCTGTATCTGGCGCTGCTGTTCGTAATGGCGGCGGTAGACCGGATCGTCTTTGCTCATCTGTAAAGCGAAATAAACAGAGCTTTCAGGCGGCTTCCAGAACAGGGGGCCGCCTGTGCTGCTTTCTTCTTAGCCCGGCAACGTCGTGATATGGCAGGACACTTGCCTGCCCTTCAATCTGGGCTCATGACAGCGGCCTGACCGTTCGGTCGAATAGGGAAACTGGCCGGGCCGGTCGCGTGCGCCGGAAGCGCGCATTTCCTGTCATGACCAATTAGACTGCAGGCAGACGAAAGGAGTGAAGTTGAACACCATCCAAGACCGCCACAGCGGCACAGCCCGGCCGCGCAAACGCCCAGCGGCCTTCCCGGCCCTGGCTGCCGGGCTGGCCGCCACGTTGCTCACCGGCTGCCAGCAGTCCGAACAATTTCTCTCAATTGGAGACATGAGTTCGGACTACAACAAAGAGATCTTCTGGATGAGTCTGTGGGCCATTGCGCTCTCGATCATCGTCTTTGTTGGGGTCTCGTGGGCTCTGTTCTACTCGGTGCAGAAGTTCCGCGAGGACCGTCACGAGGCGCCGCCGGCCCAGTTCCACGGCAACAACCGCCTGGAAGTCATCCTGGTGGCTGTGCCGGTTGTGATCGTGATCCTGCTGAGCGTGCTGACCGTGCGCAGCATGGCCCGTCTGAACCCCGTGCCCGTCAATGCTCCCAAGATTGATGTGCTGTCCAAGCAGTTCTGGTGGAACTTCGCCTATCCCACCGTGACCAGTGACGCCGGCGGCACGGTGGCCAACGCCAACGAGATGGTCATGCCCACCAACCAGCCGGTGGTGCTGAACCTGACCAGTGGGGATGTGATTCACGGTTTCTGGGCTCCCAACATCGGTGGACAGCGTCACGCGCTGCCCAGCGTTATCCGCACCTGGAAGGTCGACACCGAACGTCCCGGTGTTTATCAGGGCAACTGCTCGCAGCTGTGTGGGGCCAGCCACGCCAACATGCGCTACAAGGTCATCGCGCTGGAGCCCGAACGCTACGCAGCGTTCCTGGCGGCCGCCAAGGCCTACCGTGCCCCCACGCCCGCCGAGGGCAGCGCCGAGGCCCGCGGCTACACGCTGTTCATGCAGGGCAAGGCTTCCACGGGCGCTCTGGCCTGCTCGGCCTGTCACCGCGTTCAGGGAACGCCGGCTGCGGGCGCGGCCGGCCCGGACCTGAGCTTTTTCGGCACCCGCCGTACGCTGGGTGCCGGCATGTGGGAAGGTGAGGTCGCCGAAAGGAACCTGGTTCCGTGGATCGCGAACAGTCCAGGGATGAAGCCCGGTGCCCTGATGCCCACCTATGACGGCAGCGAGTACCTGGTCAACGGCAAGGTGCAAAAAGGTGGCGTTCTGACCCGGGCGGAAATCGAGGATATCGCCGCTTACCTGCGCAGTCTGAAGCTGCCGGAAGAGGCGGACTATTGGCGCGGCACGCCGGTGTACGGCGTCCGTGCAGGAGGAACGCAGTGACCGTTCAGCACGCTCCGCAGACCACCGCCACCCAGCGTGGCGTGTGGGAGGTCGTCAAGGACTACATGATGACCACCGATCACAAGAAGATCGGGATTCTGTACATCTTCGTGTCTATTCTGGCCTTTGCTGCCGCTGGTCTGCTGGCGGTGGCCATCCGCGTGCAGCTGGCGCTGCCCAATCAGGAAATTCTGGTCGGCACGGCCTACAACCAGGTGCTAACGGTCCACGCGGCCCTGATGATCTTTTTCTTCCTGATTCCCATCGGGCTGTTCGGCTTCGGAAACTTTTTCCTGCCGCTCCAGCTGGGAGTACGGGACGTCGCGCTGCCGCGCGTCAACACGTTTGCGGTGTGGCTGTTTGTCTTCAGTCTGATCCTGGTCGTACTGGGCCTGTGGAACGGCGGGGCACCCAGTGTCGGCTGGACCTTCTACTACCCGCTGTCCGTGGACGCCAACCAGACCGGTGTCAGCGTGCTGATGGTGGCCCTGATCCTCAACGGCATCGGGTCGCTGCTGGGCAGCGCGAACTTTGCGGCCACCATCGTCAACCTGCGGGCCCCGGGCATGAGCCTGTGGAAGATGCCCATCTTCTGCTGGAGCATCTTTGCCACCAGCATCCTGCAGCTGGTGTCGCTGGGAGGCCTGACGGCGGCGGCGCTGGTCACCTATCTGGAAATCAAGATGGGGCTGAGCATGTTTAACCCCGGCATCAACGGTGTGCCGGTGCTGATGCAGCAGTTCTTCTGGTTCTACTCGCACCCGGCCGTGTACGTCATGCTGCTGCCCTACCTGGGGATCGGCGCGGAAATCGCCTCCACCATGGCCCGCAAGCCGCTGTTCGGCTACCGCGTGATGGTGTACTCGCTGCTGGGCATCGTGCTGGTCAGCCTGCTGGTATGGGTACACCACATCTTCGCGGTGGGCCTGCCGGAAATCTGGCAGATTGCCTTCGCCGTGATGACCCTGATCGTGGCCGTCCCGACCGGTGTGAAAATCTTCAACCTGATCGGTACGCTGTGGGGCGGCCGCATTCTGATGAAGTCCCCCACCTACTGGCTGGTCGGCTTTATCTTCAACTTCCTCGTCGGCGGGATTACCGGCGTTTCGCTCGGCATGATTCCCTTCGACTATCAGGTCACGATGTCCTACTACGTGGTGGCGCACTTCCACAACGTGATGATGTTCGGCACGGCCTTCCTGGCCATGGGCGGCATCTACTACTGGTGGCCCAAGATGACCGGGCGCTTCCTGGACGAGAAGTATGGCCTGTGGCACTTCTGGCTGTTCATGATCGGCTCGTGGCTGACCTTCCTGCCGCAGTACATTCTGGGAATGCTGGGCATGCCCCGGCGCTACTACACCTACCCCGAAGGCAACTTCGCCTGGACCGAGCTGAACTTCCTGAGCACGCTGGGCGCCCTGACCCTGCTGGCCGGCGGCGTGGTGTGGGTGTGGAACATGGGGCAAAGCCTGCAGCGTCCCATTACGGCCGGGCCCAATCCCTGGGGCGGCTTCACCCTGGAGTGGACGGCAGCCTCACCACCTGCTGCCTACAACTTCGCGCATGACTTTCCCACCAACTTCCCCACCGAGCGCCCACTGTATGACTGGGAGAAGAGCGGAGAAACCCTGACCCCGGTGGACCCCAAGACCATTCACCTGCCGGTGGACAGCATCTGGCCCTTCGTGACCGCATTTGGCCTGCTGCTGATGGGGTATGGCCTGAGCTTCGGTTGGTTTACCAACTACTCCCCGGCTGTCGGCCTGAGGCCCTTCTCCGAGGCCTCACCGGGTTTCCTGTTCGCGACGGTGCTGCTGTACCTGAGTTTCCCGGTGTTCCTGTGGGGCCTGTTCAAGTGGGCCGGTACCCGTGAGTACGCCGTGCCGGTCGAGCACCACCACCTGACCAAATACGACAACGGCTTCATGGGCATGAGCTGGTTCATCCTGAGTGAAATTGGCCTGTTCGCCGTGCTGATCGCCGGGTACGTGTACCTGCGTGTGATTGGTGCCGCTGAGCCGCCGGCCCTGCGTCCCCAGCTCTGGCTGGCATCGCTCAACACCCTGATTCTGGTCAGCTCGTCGGGCGTGATTCACAAGGCCGAGCAGGACATGCACCATGGCCGCGTGACGTGGGGCCGCCTGGGGCTGTTCATCACCCTGCTGCTGGGCGCGCTGTTCATGATCTTCCAGGTGTACGAGTTCGCGCTGTTCGGTGTGGAAAGCGACTGGAAACAGAACCTGTGGCAGGCCTGCTTCTTTATCATCGTCGGCCTCCACGGTCTGCACATCCTGATCGGGGGCGTAGGCGTGGCTCTGCCGTACTACCAGGCCGTGACCGGCAAGATCGATAAGCACAACCACGGCTCGCTGACCGCTGCCAGCATGTACTGGCACCTGGTGGACGTGGTGTGGCTGCTGATTGTGGCGATCTTCTACGCCTGGTAACCATCAGCTGTTCTGAGAAAGGAGTGCCCGGGCGGGCACTCCTTCCTTCGTTGTAGGGCCTTCGTCGTGGGGACACACGCCCGCCACATCCGGCCTACCCTGGAGGTCATGAAGTGGTTGACCGCCTCCCTCCTGACCATCGCTGCCGTGCTGGCAGGTCTGCTGCTGTTCCGGAGCCTCTCCCCTGCCCCCCTGGGAGGGGACGACCTGGGCACCCCGAAACCACTACCCGCCCTGAGTCTGATCAGCGAGCGCGGCCAGCCCACCCGTCTGAATGCTGCTGATGGCCGTCTCCGGCTGGTGTTTTACGGCTTCGTGCGCTGCCCGGACGTGTGCCCGGCCACGCTGACAAGCCTGAAAACCACCTACGACAAGCTGACTCCGCAGGTACGCCAGCGCGTGCAGGTCCAGTTCATCACGGTGGACCCGGAGCATGACACACCGGCAGTCGTTCGCCGGTACCTTGCGGGTTTCAACCCGTCCTTCAGTGGGCTGACCGGGAAGGCCGAAACCATTGATGAGGCCGCCCGGCAGATGTTCGTGACCAACGTCAGGCCCATGCCCACGCGGGACCACAGCAGTCATCAGGACACACCGCCCACCGCAGGATCCGGCGCCGACAACGCGCAGCAGGCAGGAGCATCAGCGCGCGAAGCTGCGAGACTGCACGGCGATCAGGTCAGCGTGGTGGATGGACAGGGCCGCTTCGTGCGGGTCTATGGCAACAGCGATGTGCTGGCCGGGGTGCTGGACCAGGACCTGCCACAGCTGGTACGGCGGTACGCCGACTGAACCGGACCGTGCGGCGCCGTCCGAAGCCTGATCTCTGTGTCTCCGCATTCTGTCATGCAAATAACCTTCTTGCTTGTTCCGTTTCTAGCGAAATCCAGGTATGATGAACCCATGACCGACCCCGCCACCAACCTGGACGCTGCCCTGCGCCCAAAAACCCTGACCGAATACGTAGGACAGGAGAAGCTGAAGGACAAGCTCGGCGTGTATCTGCAGGCAGCCAAGGGCCGGCGGGAGGCGCTGGATCACACGCTGCTGTTTGGCCCGCCGGGACTGGGCAAAACCACACTGGCGCATATTATTGCCGCCGAATTGGGTGTAAATATCCGCGTCACCTCGGGTCCTGCCATTGAGAAGCCGGGGGACCTTGCGGCCATCCTGACCAACAGCCTGGAAGAGGGTGACGTGCTGTTTATCGACGAGATTCACCGCCTGGGCCGCGTGGCCGAGGAACACCTCTACCCGGCCATGGAGGATTTCAAGCTGGACATTGTGCTGGGCCAGGGCCCGGCGGCCCGCACCATCGAACTGCCTCTGCCGCGATTCACGCTGGTGGGCGCCACCACCCGCCCCGGTCTGATCACTGCGCCCATGCGCAGCCGCTTCGGGATCATTGAGCACCTGGAGTACTACACGGCCGAAGAGATCGGCACCAACCTGCTGCGTGACGCCCGGCTGCTGGGCTTTGGCCTGGAGGAGGACGCCGCCCTGGAAATCGGGGCACGCAGCCGCGGCACCATGCGCATCGCCAAGCGCCTGCTGCGCCGCGTGCGCGACTACGCTGACGTGGCTGGCGAAACGGTGATTGGGCTGGAACGTGCCCACGACGCCCTGGATAAGCAGGGGCTCGACGCGGCCGGATTGGACGACCGCGACAAGAAGTACCTCGAAACGCTGATTCACCGTTTCGCGGGTGGTCCCGTAGGCGTGGACACCCTGGCAACCGCCATCAGCGAGGATGCCCTTACGCTGGAAGATGTATACGAGCCCTACCTCATCCAGCTGGGCTTTATCAAGCGCACCCCGCGGGGGCGCGTGGCCACCGCGCACGCCTATGACCACCTGGGATTGCCGGTCGGTGGCGTGGACGGGGACCTGGGGCTGTTTATCAACTGAGGGCAGCACCAACCAGGCGGGCACCGGAAGCTTACCTCCGGTGCCCGCCTGGTTACGTCGTTCAGCGCAACTGGCCCAGCCACTCCTCACAAAGCTGCACGTCCTCACCCGTCAGTTCGTGCCCTGCATTCAGCAGGTGCTGCTGCACCTGGGCACCGGCACCTTTCAGGTAAGGAGTCACGCCCCCGGCATGGGCGGCGTATGGGTCGTGCGCTCCATGCAGCACCAGGACGGATACCCCGCTGAGGTCTGTGGCTGGCGGCTCATCCAGAGGCATCACCGGCCGCAGCAGGGCAGCTCCCAGAAAGGTCTGCGGGTGGGTTGCCAGAGTGGCCAGGGCGATATTGGCCCCATTGCTATAGCCCAGGGCGACCACCCGCGCAGGGTTCAGACCGTATTCCTCAGCGGCGTCCTGAACGAACCGGGACAGAGCCGCCGCCTCGCTGCGGATCTGCTCCTGGTCATATCGCGTGGCGGAAAAGCGCCGGAAATACCTCGGGAAACCTTCCTCCAGCGAGCGCCCGCGCACGCCCAGCAGATTCGCCTCAGGCGCCACCTGCCGGCCCAGGGTGAGCAGCTGCCGCTCGTTGCCGCCTGTGCCGTGCAGCAACAGGACTGTAAGGTCTCCCGTACCCCGCTCCAGGTGATGAATCCAGTTCAGATCAGTCATGGTGTACCTCACATAAGTCCCGGTTGAATCCTGAAACCTGCAGGATCCACCCCAGCTAAAGGAAGAAGGGTGGAAATGCATTCCGGGCGTGTAATGCCCAAACCGGCACCTTCCCGGTTGGAACACGAAACCAACGGAAACGCGCTTAGTCGATAGGCTTGAGACCGGCAACGATCTGCTCGCGGCGGGCTTCGAAGCGGGGCGGGAGAATCACTTTCTCACCCAGGGTCGTCATGTCCTCGTCCACGCCAAAGCCAGGGCCGTCGGTGGCAATTTCGTACAGGATGCCATTGGGCTCCCGGAAGTACAGGCTGCGGAAATAGTACCGGTCCACTTCACCGCTGGTCTGCAGGCCAAAGTGCCGGAAATGCTCGGTCCAGGCATGGTACTCGTCCTCGTTGGGGGTGCGGAAGGCCACGTGATGCACTCCGCCCGCACCAGGCTGCGCTGGTGACAGGTCCGGGCGCACGGCCACATGCAGTTCCGCGTGCGGGCCCCCGTTTCCCATTTCGTACACGTGTACGGTATGGGCAGGACTCTCCGGGTCGGGGTACTGGCGCACCGGGCGCAGGTTCATGACGCGCTGCAGCACCAGATCGGTGTTGCGCAGGTTTGGCACGGTCATGGTGATGGGTCCCAGGCCACGGATCTGGTGCTCGGTGGGCACGGGGCTGGCCTCCCAGGGAGCCGGCGCGTCTCCAGTGCCACCGTCCACGATCAGCGCCAGGCGCTGACCCTCGTGGTCTTCGAAGTCCAGGGTTGCCCGGCCGTCCCGCTCGACGATCTGACCGTGCTGCACATTCAGGGCGCCCAAGCGCTCGTGCCAGTAGGTCAGGCTGGCTTCATTCCGGACGCGCAGCGCTGTACGCGTCACGGTATGGTTGCCGCGCCGCTCACGGCCCACCGGCCAGTCGAAGAAGGTCAGGTCCGTGCCGGGGGTGCCAACCGCGTCGGCGTAAAACAGGTGATAGGCACTCACGTCGTCCTGGTTCACGCTACGTTTGACCAGCCGCATTCCCAGATCCTGGGTGTAGAAGCGCTTGTTCTCACGGATGTCGGCAGACACGGCGGTGAGGTGGTGGATGCCAGTCAGGTTCAGGGTGGTCATGCAGGGTCTCCTTGGCTCAGGGTCAGGGGGCGCAGGTGCGCTTCGATGGTGGCGCGGCGGGGCTCCAGAAAGGGCGGCAGGGCCAGACGCTGGCCCAGTTGCCCGGCCGTCTCATCGGTGGCGAAGCCGGGACCATCCGTGGCGAGTTCCACGACCAGGCCGTTGGGGTCGCGGATGTAGATGGACTGGAAGTAATAGCGGTCCACCCTGCCACTGTTGCCGTACCCGGCCTGCTCCAGATGCAGCAACCAGGCCAGCACATCGCTGTCCCGCAGGCGCAGGGCCACATGGTGAACACTTCCGGCACCCGGCCGGCTGCGCGGCAGATCGCCTCTCTCGGTTACGTGCAGCTCGGTGTGGGGACCCTGGCCTTCCCCGGGCGCTGCATTCATCTGAAAGACATGCGTCGTGAAGCCTTCGGTGGGATAGGTGCGGATCTCGCGTAGGTGCAGGCCCGTTTCCAGAAACGCGCGGGTTGGCCCCAGATCCGGAACCGTGAAACCGCTGTATCCCAGGCCCTGAATCTGATATTCGACAGGCACGTCGGTCAGGGGGTTGGGCAGCGCGCGGGGGCCTTCTCCCACGTCGTCCACCAGCGCGAGGCGGGTGCTGTCCACATCCTCATAGTACAGGTGGGCGCGTCCGTCCACCCGGGTCACGCCGCTGTGCAGCACGCCATGCCCGGTCAGGCGCCCGGCCCAGTAATTCAGGGCAGCCTCTCCGGTGACGCGGAAGGTGGTCAGGGTCACCGAGTTGTTGCCGCGGTGCTCGCGGGCGGCCTGAGGGAAGTCGAAGAAGGTCATATCGGTTCCCGCACTGCCAGCGCCGTCTGCATAAAACAGGTGGTACATACCCGGCGAGTCCTGATTAACCGTCTTTTTGACCAGACGAAGCCCCAGCACCCGGGTATAGAAGTCATGGTTGCGCGCAATATCGGCGCTGAGTGCGCTGACATGGTGAACGCCGTGCGGCGTGCTGTTCATCGGGCTTCCTCCTGAAAACGGGGCCACAGGCCCGCGAGCAGTCTGGTTTCCTCTGGGGTCAGGCGGTCCAGGAAGCGGCGGCGGACCTCCCGCAGATGACGCACGTGAACCCGGCGCAGCTTCTTTTGCCCCTGCTCGGTCAGCGCCGCTTCCCACCCCCTCCCATCGGTGGCACAGCGGCGGCGTTCGATCAGCCCCTGCGCCTGTAACTTGTCCGCCAGGCGGGTCAGGCCACCTCCGCTGAAGCGCACCCGGCGGGCCAGATCAGTCATACGCAGCCCCTGGGAACCGGCCTCTTCCAGCGTGGTCAGCAGTTCGTAGGCCGGAAGGTTGAGGTCATGGGCGGTCAGTTCGGCGTCCAGCGCCTTCCAGAGGGTGTCGTGGGCGTGCAGGAAGCCGCGCCAGGCGAGCAGTTCGGTAGGAGTCAGGGTTAACATCAGTGATCCTCCCTTCTTGAGAGTTATTCTATATCTAGTTGCTTTGCAAAGCAAATAATTTGGAGACAGGTCGGGCATGTTGTCCGTGGTCTCGCTACACTCGCGGCATGAGCGACCTGCAGGTGCAGATATTTGGGGTCAAGAAAAGTGCGGCGACCCGGGCCGCCGAGCGCTTCTTCAAGGAGCGGAAGATCAAGATCCATATGGTGGATCTCAGGGAGCGGCCCATCGCCAAAGGCGAACTGGCGCGCTTCGTACAGAAATTTGGCCTGAATGCCCTGCTCGATCTGGACGGCAAGGCCTACGCCCAGAGCAATCTCGCCTACCTGCGCACCACCGAGGACGGCGTGATCGCCAGGGTCATCGAGACACCCGATTTGCTGAAGCTCCCGCTGGTCCGTGCCGGCAAGGTGCTGACCGTGGGTGAGGATCTGGCTGGATGGAAGGCCATGCTGGACGGCTGAATACCATTCACCCCACCCTGAGCAAACTCGATGCCGCTGGCCATACGGACCTGTACATCCCGAACACGCCAGAAGAGCTTCGGTCAGGCCTGGACGCACCTGCACACCCGGCAGCATCTTCATCCGGGTGGCGTCCCGCAAGGGCACTTTCTGACGCTACCGCTGCGAGTTCAACCATTACCAGGGCTGGGGGTCATTCGGTAAGTACGGCTTCGAGCCGGTCCGGCAGGTTGCCGTAAACAAGGCCTGAACTGCCCTTCGCCTGCGGCAGGTGCAGTGATCAATTCCCTGAAACACGCCGGGAACAGGCTGATGCTCAGACTGAGCTTTGTGCCGCAGGGCTGAGCCGCACCCGGGTGTTGTGGAAGGTGCTGCCAGCGCCCAGGTCCGTCAGGGTCTGCGCCGTCAGTTCATTGATGCTCGTTCCGTCCGGCGCGGACAGGCCCCACCATGTGCCCTCCACCACCGCGGTGCCCGGCTGGGTCACGTCGGTGATCTTCACGCGGCGGCGTACCTGCCCCACCTCGCTTTGCAGCCACGCGTAGGTTCCGTCGTTCAGACCCGAACGGGCCGCGTCGTCCGGGTGGACCAGCACGTGGGGCTCACTGCCCTCGGCGCGGTTGAGATTGTCCAGCACGCCATAGGTGCTGTTCAGGAAGTGGTGCGCGGGTGGCGTGAGCAGCCTTACCGGATACTCGTCATTCAGTGTGGCCAGGGCCTCACGGTGCTGCGGCGCCGGAGAGAACTGCACCCTGCCGCTGGGCGTCTCGGCGCCATATGCATACGGCAGAAACTCTTCGGGCAGGTTGAGGCGCACGCTGCCCTCGGCCTTGAGCCGTTCCAGTGTGATGCCAGCCAAATGCGGGTGGTCCGTTTCCAGCAGGGCCGTAATCAGCTCATCCACCGTCCAGTACACGCTGGGCTCCGTCACGCCCAGGCGCTGGCCAAGTTCCTGCATGACCCACGAGTTCGGGCGGGCCTCGCCCGGGGCCTCCAGCGCGGCCGGGTTGTAGCCCAGGAAGTGATGGCCGTAGCTGGTGTACAGGTCGGCGTGCTCGGCAAAAGTGGTGGCAGGCAGCACGTAATCGGCCAGCCGGGCCGTTTCGGTCATGGCCTGCTCCAGCACCACCACAAACAGGTCCTCGCGCTGCAGACCGGCGCGCACCCGACCGGCATCCGGAGCCACCACCGCCGGGTTGGTGTTGTACACGACCAGAGCGCCCAGGCCCGCCTCCGGCCTCAGTGCACCGGCCAGCTCATTCATGTTCACATGCGGCGTGTCGGGGCGGATCAGGTGTGCGGCCCCCAGTTGCGAGCGGTTAAGCTTGAAGGCGCCGCTGGCACTTAAGCTGCAGCCCCCCCCACGCAGGCGCCAGTCGCCGGTCAGCGCCGGCAGCAGCGTTACGGCGCGCAGGTTGGTGCCACCGGACTCATGACGGGTCATGCCGTACCCCACCCGGAAATAGCTGGGACGTGTGGTGCCGATTGCCTGGGCGAAGGCACGAACCTGCCCGGCGTCCAGTCCCGTGACCTGCGCGGTACGTTCGGGGGTCCATTCTGCAGCGGCAACGCGCAGCTCTTCCACGCCGGTGGTGGCCTCGGCAATGTAGGCCTCATCGGTCCAGCCTTGCGCAAACAGCTCGTGCATGACCCCCAGGGCCAGCGCCGCGTCGGTCCCAGGCCGGATTTTCAGGTGCTCGTCGGCGAAGGCAGCGGTGCGGTTGCGGTACGGGTCCACACAGATGATCCGGGCGCCACTTTTGCGGGCAGCGGTGAGGTGGGGGGTGAGGTGGCTGTTGGTCGACAGGCTGTTGATGCCCCACAGCACGATCAGGCGGGCATGAGCCACGTCCGGCGGGTCCACCGAGTAGCGCGTCCCGTAGCCCATGCTCCACGCCTCGGTACCGGCGGTCGCACAGATGGTTTCGTCGAGTTCCGGCGTACCCAGCGCACGGAACAGGGCATGCACGTGGGTGCCTTCCATCAGGCCCATGGTGCCGGCGTAGTTGTAGCGCAGCACGCTCTGCGGACCACGCGAGTCGAGCAGCACCCGCAGCCGGGCGGCGATGTCGTCCAGCGCCTCGGCCCAGCCCACGCGCTCGAACACCGGCTCAGGCTCGGTCTTGGCATTCACGCGCCGCATCGGATACAGCGGGCGCTCCGGGTGGTTGGCACGCGCCGGATAGTGCACGGTCTTGACGCAGGCAAAGCCCCGGGTAATGGGATGTGCAGCGTCACCCGTCAGCTTCACCATGCGCTCAGCCACCTGTCCGGTTCTGGCATCCTCCACCGGCGCCACCGTGATTTTCAGGCGGCAGGCGTCCGGGCAGTCCAGCGGGCAGGTCAGCAGTACTTCACGCGTCATGCCCGAAAGTCTACGCGGCGTGCCCCGGGAACGGCAGGGCCACTTTTCACCTTTGCGGGCGGTCAATCGGGGCAAACAGCAGCCTGCTAAAGAAGTGTGGCTCAGCCCGGATACCTGCGGCCGGAGCCGCAGTCCAGCTGGCCCCACCCGATTGACCAGCCTCTGTCTAGCGCTGGCAGCAGTTCAGGCTCCAGCCTGGCGGACAAACCAGGCGTGACGACGCTCCCATTGCGCCTGCACGGTGGGCTCCAGCCCCCAGCTGGTCAGCCGGCCACAGGGCCGCAGCGCCGCCCTCAGGTCCCAGAAACGCAGCCGATCCAGGTTAAGATCGCGGTGACGTGCGTACTCTTGCGTGAAGGCGTGCATAGCCCCTTTGCCCTGTGAAAACAGCAGTTCCAGGCGGGTGTTGCCCACATCGGCCAGCGGGTCGCCCAGAGCAGCGTCTTCCCAGCCCAGAACCGCCGAGAGGTGTCCAGCCTGCCACAGCGTATTCCCCGGCCAGAGGTCACCGTGCAGCACCGACAGGCGGCCGCACTCACCCGGATCCAGATCATGCAGGGCACGGCGGATCCGGCTCCCGGACAGGGATTCGTCTGGCATAACAGGTGCCGGGCCGGGCCCAGGCAACAGCGGTAACTCCACCCCTGCCGGGTCCAGGGCGTGCAACCGGGTCAGGAACCCGGCGAGGTGCCTGAGGTCCGCAGCGGTAGTGGTCCCATTTTCGCCCTCCAGGAAGGTGGTGACCAGCCTGCCCGGCTGATGATGCACGGGGGAGGGAACGGGAAGCCCGGCGCGGTAAAGAACCTCCAGCAGGTGGAACTCCCGCGCTGCGAGGTCAGGAGCGCGGATCAGATCCTGACGCCCATACTCCCGGACCACCAGCCGGCGGCAGGGCCCACCCAGACGGACATCCAGGGCGGTGACCCGGGCAGACACCCCGCCGGCCAGAGGCCGGACGCCCAGCAACTCGGTGCCAAGCTTCAGCGCCAGCTGCTGGAAACTGCTCATGTCAGCGCAGGCGGTGTTACTGCAGGATGCCGCGGTCGACAAAGGCTTTCTTTACCGTGGCCGCTGTCTGCTCGTCGTACATGGCCCGGGCCGTCCTGACCGTCTGCTCGGCGGCGGCAACAAAGCTGGTGTCAGGCGCGAAACCGAACTGCGCGTTGATGACGATGCGGTCAGCAGTGCGAGCACCCAGGGCATTCCAGATATCCCACAGGGCGCGTGACCAGATCATGCCGTCGGCGTGCACCTGTCCCCGCAGATCCTCGGGGTAGTGCCTGTCGGTGTCGATGCGGCGCAGGCAGTGCGGTTCGGTGCTGGTGTAGCTGACCGCGTCCCAGTCCATGATGCAGCCCAGCGGAGCCTGGGTCGGCGCGCCGTTGGCTGTGGAGATGGCGTACCCGACCGTCATGGCCAGGTAGTCTCCGAAGGCCTCGCCGATGGCACCGGCCTGCAGGCTGCTCCCAAAGCCCGGCACCTGGGCAGCGTGCACCGCGTGACCATACTCGTGCACGATCACCTCGCCGTCCTCGGCATCGTCCACGCCACCCTTGCCCAGGCGCAGCCAGTTGTGCTTGTCCCACATGTAGCTGTTGTCGATCCCGTACTGGCTGACCTTGATCAGCTGCTGCTGCATGTTGACCGGGCGCAGCTCGGTGCCGAAACCCAGGCTCTGCAGGTACTTCTGGGTCTCGGTGACCCAGAAATAGGCCATCACCTGCTCGAAGCCGTCCTGGTCACGGGTGAAGCTAAAGGGTCCGGTACCGTAGACCGGCGTACCCGTCTCATTGATCACCTTGGCCCACTTACCGCTCAGGTAGCCGCTGCCGTCGAGTTCGCTCAGTGTGACGTTGTAATAGGCGCTGGCAGGAACGGCGCTGGCACTGTCTTTGTCGTCAACAAGCCCCTGATTGCCGGTGCTCTGCACCGGGTTGGGCAGAAAGACCCGCGCGGCGGCGGTGGTCTGGCCAGTTGCGGGCTTGCCATTGCCTCCCTGAGCGCTCAGCGGCGTGTCCTGACTGGCCTGCTGTCCACAGGCGCCGAGAAGAAGGGCGGTCACGAGGGCCGTCAGGCCCTGCCGGCTGAGCTTGGTTTGCATGGTGAGGGCAGTGTATCGGCTTTCAGGGCATCACCTGTACGCAACTAAGGCACCGGGTGCATAGAACACCGTCAGGCACGACAAGTCACAGATGGTTTCCCCTGTTCTGGCTGCCCGGGCAGCCAGCAGAAGTCCCGGCACTGGCAGGGACCGTGGCCGCATGGCAGAAACCAGACCATGTGGCAGTCCAGTAACAGTCAAGGATGCCTTCAGGCCGCCGCGCAGGCACAGGTTCCCAGGCGCATTCCCGATTCTGCCTGCGGGTATAGACTGCCTCCTATGATTGGAAAGACCTATACCACGATGCTGGGCGGACGTGAACTCAGTATCGAGACCGGCCGGCTGGCCAAGCTGGTCAGTGGCAGCGTCACGGTGCGCTACGGCGACACCATCCTGCTGGTCACCGCGCAGGCCCGCGAAGAGAAAAGCCCACTGGACTTCCTGCCGCTCACGGTCGAATTCGAGGAGCGCCATTACGCCGTCGGCAAGATCCCGGGATCGTTCCACCGCCGTGAGGGCCGCCCCGGTGAGAAGGCCATCCTCTCGGCGCGCATTACCGACCGACAGCTCCGCCCGCTGTTTCCCAAGGGCTACCGGCACGAAACGCAGGTGATCATCACGGTGATCTCGGCCGACCAGCAGAACGCACCCGACGTGCTGGGGCCTATCGGCGCCTCGGCGGCACTGAGCATCAGTGACATCCCCTGGGTGGGTCCCACCGCCTGCGTGCGTGTGGGTCAGGTGGACGGACAGTTCATCGTCAACCCCACCTCCGATCAGCTTTCGCGCAGCCGCATGGATCTGGTCGTGGCCGGCACCCGTGACGCCGTGATGATGGTCGAGGCCGGCGCCCAGACGGTCTCCGAGGAAGATCTGGTCAGCGCCATCGAGTTCGCCCACGCCGAGATGCAGGGCGTCATCGACCTGATCGAACGCATGCGCGCCGAGATTGGCCAGGAGAAATTCAACTTCCTGGCTGAGGGCGACCTGACCCAGGACCTCGTTCCTGAACTGGCCGAAAAGGCCCGCGCCGGAGGCATCCGCGACGCGCTTCTGACGACGAAGAAAAAGGAGCGCAGTGTCCGCACCAAAGCCGTGCGCGACGCGATCATCGCAGAATATGTACCTGATCCCAACGCAGAAGGTGCCGGGGCACGCATCATGGCCCTCAAGGACGCCTATGCCAAGGTGGAAAAACAGGAACTGCGCCGCCTGATTCTGGAAGAGGACCTGCGCGCCGACGGCCGCAACGGCCGCGCGGTCCGGCCGATCTGGATCGAGGCCCGGCCATTGCCCCGTGCGCACGGCAGCGCCATCTTTACCCGGGGAGAAACCCAGGTGCTGGGGGTAGCCACCCTGGGCACCGAGCGCGACGAAATTTTGGTGGACGACCTGACCACCGAGGACAACGACAAGTTCATGCTCCATTACAACTTCCCGCCCTACTCCACCGGCGAGGTCAAGCGCATGGGCGGGCAGTCGCGGCGCGAGATCGGGCACGGCCACCTGGCCAAGCGCGCCATCCGCGCGGTGCTGCCTTCCTTTGAGGAATTTCCCTACGTGATCCGCCTGGTGGGCGAGGTCCTAGAGTCCAACGGCAGCTCCTCCATGGCGACGGTCTGCGCCGGAGTCCTCGCCCTGATGGACGCAGGCGTGCCGATCAAGGCCCCGGTGGCCGGTGTGGCGATGGGGCTGGTGATGGAAGGCGACAGGTACCGGGTACTAACCGATATCCTGGGCCTGGAAGACGCGCTGGGCGACATGGACTTCAAGGTGTGCGGCACCGCCGAGGGCGTCACCGCCCTGCAGATGGACATCAAGGTCGGCGGCATCACGCCGCAGGTCATGCGTGAGGCGCTCGCGCAGGCCCGCGAGGGCCGCCTGCATATCCTGGGCAAGATGGCCGAGGTGCTCAGCGGCCCACGCCCCGAGCTCTCACCCACCGCCCCGCGCATCATCAGCCTCAAGATCAACCCCGAACTGATCGGCAAGGTCATCGGCCCGGGCGGTAAGCAGGTCCGCGAACTTGAAGCCATGGGCGCGCAGGTGACCATCGAGGAAGACGGCACCATCCGCGTGTTCAGTGCCGACGGCGCCGCTGCCGAGGCTGTACGGGCCCGCATCGCCGGGCTGACCAAGGAGGCCAAGGTCGGTGAGGAGTACGAGGGCACGGTAGTCAAGACCGCGCCGTTTGGTGCTTTCGTGAACCTCTACGCTGGCCAGGACGGCATGCTGCACATCTCGCAGATCAGTGAGGAGCGCCTGAACGCGGTGGAAGATGCCCTGAACGTCGGCGACAAGCTGCGTGTAAAGATCGTGGGCATCGACGACCGCGGCAAGATCGACCTGATCCGCCCTGAGCTGGAAGGCAAGATTGCGCCGCGTGAGCCGCGTGCTCCCCGTGGAGACCGCGGTGGGGACCGTGGCCCACGCCCTCCCCGGCGCGACTGAAGGTCGGCTGCCCCGCCGTCACAGGACAAGGCAGGAAGGAGGCCGCCCGAGGTGTACGGGGCGGCCTCCTTCCTGCCTTGAAATGCCAATGCTTACTCGAAAGGTGGTGGTGCACTTTCCGGATCTGCTGGGGGTTCGCCGAGGAACCCATCATCGGGAGGGGTGTCGGGTAGGGGCTCAGGTTCCGGTGGGGCTGGCTCCTCGGGCTCGTATTCCACGGTGCCGCTGGGCTGGCCGGTGGCGGCTGGAGGAGGCTCTGGCGGTGACACAGGTTCAGGGGCCGGCTGCTGGGGGGCCACTGGTTCCTGGGCCGCGGGCTCCGGGGCGGCGGGCTCATCCGCGGCTGATCCGAAATCCTGCGGTACGGGCTCGGGGTCCGGCGGCGGGTCAGCCGGCAAGGCCGCCGGGATTTCCTCCACTGTCTCCTGCGCAGGCTCCGGAGGGGCCTCCACCGGCGGCTGAGGGGCCGGTGCGCTGGGTCTGGTCTGACGCCTGCCGAAGAATCCACCGCCCTGTGCCGTGCTGCGGTCGCCATTGCGCGCCACGGGCTCCGTGTCAGCCTCGGCTTCCCGGAACGCCATGTTGACCTGACGGACCACCCGGTAGGTGATGCCCGAGGGCTGCTGAAAGGTGGCCTTCGGCTGGCCCTGCAGGGCCCCGGCGACGGCCTGCTGCCATATGGGCGTTGGGACCGTGCCGCTGTAGGCCCAGTCCGGCATGGCGCCGCCTTCCTGCTTGCCCACCCATACGGCTCCGGCAATGGTCGGGGTGACCCCGGCAAACCACAGGTCCTTGATCTCGTTGGTGGTTCCGGTCTTGCCGCCCACGTCCCAGCCGGGAATCTGTGCGCGGGTGGCCAGGCCGCCCTGAGGCTCCGTCAGGTCATTGACCACCCCGCGGATCATGTCCAGGCCCAGCCAGGCGGTCTGGGCGTCCCAGATGCGCTTGGGGGTAGGAGCAGGACGGGTGTACAGCAGTTTGCCGCGGGCGTCCTGAGCTTTACGAACCAGCGTGGGCGCGTAGTACAGCCCGCCGTTGGCAAAGGTCGCGTAGGCCGAGGCCATCTGCAGCGGGCTGGCCTCCAGCGTGCCGATACTCAGGCTCAGGCCGGCATCGCGCGGAACGGTGAAGTTCATCTCGCGCAGCTTGGCCTCGAAGGTCTGGATCCCGAGTTCCTGGGCAATGCGCACGGTGGGCAGGTTCAGGCTGTGGTCCAGCGCAAAGCGCATGGTCACGTAGCGCCCGCTCCAGCGGCGGTCGTAGTTCATGGGCTGGTAGTCACCGGCAATCGGCGCGTCCAGCACCGTATCGCTCTGCTTCCACTTGTTCTCCAGCGCCAGCGTGTACAGCAGCGGCTTGATGGCGCTGCCCACCTGACGGCGGCCCTGGGTGGCGTTGTTCCAGTCACTCGGGCGCCCGGCCGTCAGCTTCTGGCCCACCAGCGCCAGGACCTCCCCGTTGACCGGGCTGACCAGCGCGATGCCCAGAGTGGCGCCTTCGGGCAGGTTGCTGGCCTGCCGGCTGGCCTGCTCGGCGGACTGCTGGGCCTGCAGGTTCATGCCGGTGTAGATCTGCCCGCCTCCGTACAACGCCTTGCGGCCAATCAGGGGCAACAGTTCCTTTTCGACCGCCTGCAGGTAGTGCTGAAAGCGGTAGCGGCTCTCTCCGCCCTGCGCTTCCATAGTGTTGATGTTCTCCTGAAGCCGGTCGGGGCGTTCCAGTGTGGCTGTGCGCACCGTTCCGTCCGGGCTCCATCCGATGCGCCAGCCGGCCGGATAGATCTCCGTCTTCCAGGCGGCGTCCGCCTCGGCCTGGGTGACGCGGCCATCCTCGACCATGCGCGCCAGCAGGCTTTTCATCAGCGGCCTGTAGGCCTTGAAGTCCTTGTAGCGGCGGTTGGGCGCGGGAATGATGGTGGCGAGGTAGACGCTTTCGGCCAGGTTCAGGTCCGCGGCGTTCTTGCGAAAGTAGGCGTGCGCGGCGGTACCGGCCCCCACGATGTCGGTGCGGCCACCGTCGCCCCAGTACACGACGTTCAGGTACGAGTTCAGGATCTTGTTCTTGTCGAAGCTGCGGTCAATCTGGTAGGCCAGCAGCGCTTCCTTGAACTTGCGCTCCGGCGTGCGCGCACCCTGAAGATCCGAGAGCAGGGTATTTTTCACGACCTGCTGGGTAATGCTTGAGCCGCCTTCCAGATCGTTGCGCAGCAGGCCCTTGAGCAGGCCGCGCGTGATGCCGATGTAATCCACTCCGTGGTGCTCGAAGAAACGCCGGTCCTCGCTGGTGACCACAGCTTTCTGCAGCCAGGGACTGATCTCGCCCAGTTTCAGCAGGTTGCGGTTCTCACCGCTGCCGCTGCTGAGGCTGGGGGTCAGGGTCCCGACCAGCTGACCCGTGCGGTCGTACACGCGGGTCTGCCCACTGAATTCCAGCACGTCCAGGTCCGAGACGCTGGGAAGGTCACGTCCCCATGCGCCCCACAGGCCAGCCACCCCCAGGATGACCAGGACCAGCACTGCGCCAAGTAATCGAAACACCCACATCAGCGCCACTCTACCGGGCTTTGATGTGACCGGACCGTATGACCTGAGACGAGCGGAAGCGCTAAGGCCCACATGCCAGTCAGCCTACCCCCCGGCAGCCTTCCGGAACGTCCGCCATAAGCATGAGCCTTTGCCGCTTCCTTGCTCTTTCCAGTGGCTCTTTCCAGTGCGGCCCACACTTGCCCAGCAGCAAAAGCCGGTAGGATGACACGGTTTTGCTGCCCATGACCCAGCCTGCATCCCCGTCCCCATCTGCCTCCGCGCCCGACGCGGACACTGCGCGCCTGTTCCAGCCCATCGTGAAAGGAGCCGGACAGGCCATCGGCGACTACCGCATGATTGAGGATGGTGACCGCGTGATGGTCTGCCTGTCCGGCGGCAAGGACAGCTATACGCTGCTGGACGTGCTGCTGCACCTGCAGCGCAAGGCGCCCATCAGCTTCGAGATCGTGGCGGTCAATCTGGACCAGGGTCAACCGGGCTTTCCTACCCACGTCCTACCGCAGTACCTGAGCGGCCTGGGTGTGCGGCACGACATCCTGACCGAGGACACCTACAGCGTGGTCAAGGAAAAAACGCCTGAGGGCAAGACCACCTGCGCCCTGTGCAGCCGCCTGCGCCGCGGCATCCTGTACGGGCACGCACGCAGGATCGGTGCCACGAAAATTGCGCTGGGGCATCACCGCGACGACATTCTGGAAACGCTGTTCATGAACCTGTTTTTCGGTGCGCGCCTGAAGGCCATGCCGCCCAAGCTGCAAAGCGACGACGGCACCAATGTGGTCATTCGCCCGCTGGCCTACGTGGCTGAGACCGACATCATCCGCTACGCGCAGGCCCGCGAATTTCCGATTATTCCGTGCAACCTGTGCGGCACCCAGGAAAACCTGCAGCGCCGCATCGTGGGCGAGATGCTGGAAGGCTGGGAGCGTGAGCACCCGGGGCGCCTGAACAACATCCTGCGCGCACTGACACGGGTCACGCCCAGCCACCTGCTGGACCGCGAGCTGTTTGATTTCGCCTCGCTGAGTGTCACGCCGGCCGAGGGTGACCGGGGCTTTGACGCCGAGGACTATCCCGAGCGTGAGTTCCTGGCGGGCCTGGGCGAGTTGAAGATGCTGGGCTGAAAGAGACGTGTCTCCTTCAGCCCAGGCTTCCCGGGGGTCCTATGAAGAGCTCAGGCTTTTCAGCGCAGAACGGCGCTGCGCCCGAGTGCAGCGTGGGCTTCGAGCAGCAGCGCTTCGGTTTCGTTCCAGCCGACGCAGGCATCGGTCACGCTCACGCCGGGGCGCAGCGCGCTGAGGTCTGAGGGGATCGCCTGCTTGCCGGAGTGTTCGTTGCTTTCGAGCATCACGCCACGAATGGCGCTCACGCCTGCCTGACGCTGCTGCAGCACGTCGCGCCAGACCAGCGACTGCCGGGTGTGGTCCGAGCCGCTGTTGGCGTGTGAGCAGTCCACCATGACCGCTGGCGTCAGTCCGGCTGCACTCATCAGGTCGGCCGCTTCCCGCACGAACTGCGGCGCGTAATTCGGACCACCGCGTCCGCCACGCAGGATCACGTGGCCGTCCGGGTTGCCGCGCGTATGCACGATGCAGGCCTGACTGTCGTCGTCCACGGTGAAGAAGGCGTGCGCGTGGCTGGCGGCCACAATGGCGTCCACCGCCAGCTTGATTCCGCCGCCGGTGCCGTTTTTGAAGCCCATCGGCGCACTGACGGCGCTGGCCATGGCGCGGTGCGTCTGCGACTCGGTGGTGCGTGCACCCAGGCAGGCCCATGCCACGGTGTCGAACAGGTACTGCGGCGCAAACGGGTCAAGCAGTTCGGTGGCCACCGGAACGCCCATTTCCGAAACGCGCAGCATCAGTTCACGGGTGCGCTCCAGGCCCCGCGCGACGTCATTCGCGCCGGTCAGGTCAGGATCCAGCAGAAACCCCCGCCAGCCCACGGTGGTACGGGGTTTGTCCACGTACACGCGCATCTGCACTTCCACCCGGTCGGCCACCCGCTCACGCAGCGCAGCCAGCCGGCGGGCGTACGCCAGGGCCTCGTCGACGTTATGTACGCTGCACGGACCGACCACGGCCAGCAGCCGGTCATCCTGGCCGTGCACGATGGCCTGGGCAGCCCGGCGACCGGCCAGCACTGTGCGCTCGGCTTCCGGGGTCAGAGGGTAGCGGCGTTTGAGATCGCGCGGGGTGGGCAGTGGGGAAAAGCCGGTGACGTTCAGGTTCTCGGTGGTGCTGGGGGCCGGTTGACGGGTCATGAGTTCTCCTTGGAGAGCAGGTGAGCTGGGGGCAAAAGGCAAACCGCCCGGTGGCTTCCTCTGAGGGGTGCACCGGGCGGTGAGGGTGGAACAAACGCAAAGCTAGGCCCGGAGCACCCCGAACCAATAAAAAAACGCGCTGCGGACCTTCATACAGGCAGTCTACGGTTCAGGAAGAGCGCAGCCGGCAGCGGTGTCTAGCGGGGGTCGGCACCAGTACATCGGGCCTGCACCAAGCCGGCTGTTCAGGTCAAGGGGAGGGGTTAACAGGCCCATACGAACTGGAGCTTCAGGTGTACGTTCCTCCGGCGGGGCCGGCATTACTGGTCAGCAGTGCCCAGGTCCGTCAGGCATCCTCCGAACCCGCTTGTGCGCTCAGCCTTCGTCGATCTGGCGCAGGCGCTCCAGGCGGGTGGCCAGTTCTCCCATGTCCAGGGCACGCAGGGCCTTGGCGGCGCGGGTCAATCCTGCCTCGTCCACACGGCCCTCGTTCCAGCCGGCGATCAGCATCGCGCAGCCCTGCAGGGCGTCGGTTACACTTTCGCGGTGAAACATGGCCGCCAGGTTGCCGGGCTGAGCCGGCCTGGTGGCCTGCACCTGCGCCTGGGCGTCCAGGATCACCTGCATGAAAATCTGATCGAGACGCACACGGTCGTCTGCGCTGATGGCCTTCCCGGCACTCTGGGTCATGCCGCGCAGCATACCGGCCAGCCCGGCATGAAAGCGTAAACACCGCCGCAGAGACAAAGAGACGGGGTGTGGCCAGCTGGCCACACCCCGCGTCCGCAAAGGGAGAGGTCCCGTATTAGCCTCCATAAAACAGCGCTGTAAGCAGCCCACCCACCACACTGCCCAGCAGCCAGTGGGCCACACCGGCCAGCACCAGCGTAATGACCGCGCTGCCCTGGTCACGCAGATTCATGCTGGACTGCACGGCAAAGTAGCCGAACGCCACCATCACCAGGGAGATCAGCAGAGCGAGCAGCCAACCAAGGACCGGAACAATGCCGATCAACGTGCCCAGAATGGTGAGCGGCACGAAAAACAGCGCGAAGGTATACGCCACTTCCGGATAGGTCCCGGTGCCCTTGAACAGCTTTCTGCCAATCAGATACACCGCGCCGGTGAAAATCAGGAACTGAGCCGGAATCAGGATCAGCCGGGAGATCAGCTGTCCAATTACCGTGACGTCTGTATGAAAGATGGCGAAAAAGGCGGCAATGAGGGCGGAAACCACTGCGGCAAGACCCACGTAGACCAGGGCATGCCGGGTGCCGCCCCGGCGCTCGAAACGTTCGAACGTGGCCGGGCCGGGGCGGGCCAGTACGGCACTGCTCTGCGCGAACATATCGGTGATCGTGGCCTTGACCTCAGCGGTCTGGTACCTGGTGGGCTTGCTCATGGTGCAGGGTACGGGGTGGAAGAAGGAAAGGTTGCCGCTTGCGGCATCACGTGGCGTTCACGGTCATGTCGCCGGGCTGGGTCAGACCGCTGTAGAGGGCGCGCAAGGCGCCAGGAAGTGCGGCTTCCAGTGTCAGGCACAAAGGCGCCAGCGCCGGGTCATGCAGGGCAGCCTGAACCGGCGCGGCAGGGTCGGTCATGGGGTACAGCCCGGCCACCAGAGCCTGGGTATACGTCAGCAGGGTGACCCCGCCACCAGCAGGCAATGCGGGCAAGCCGCGTTCGAGCGCCTCCGCGATCGGCTCCAGCTGGGCAAGCAGCCAGTGCTTATGCTGACGGGCACGTTCCTCACTGAGCTGAACGTGGCCAGCACGGCCGCTTTTATGCCCGGCCCGATGATGGCGGTGTATTACGCCACCAAGGCGTACGTCCTGAGTTTCAGCGAGGCGGTGAACGAGGAAGTGCGGGGAAAGAGCGTGAATGTCACCGCGCTGTGCCCCGGGCCAGTCGAGACCGGGTTCCAGGCGGCGGCCGATCTGGGCCAGAGCAAGCTTTTCAGCGGTCCGAACCGGCTGGCCATGCTGAGTGCCACCGAAGTGGCCCGGATTGGGATCCGCGCCATGCTGCGCGGTCAGCCGGTGGCCGTGGCCGGCAGGATCAACCAGGTGCAGACGCTGCTTCCACGGCTGCTGCCCCGCGCCGTGCTGCCACGCCTGGTGGCGTCCGCTCAGGCGCGGCACTGATATCAGAAGCCAGTTTGGCTGCTCTGCAGGACCGGGGCAGTCGGCGGCCTGTGAAGGCGGTTTCTCCGGACAATGATCTGCCGGCACGAACCCTCAAGGTGCGAAAAGTGCGGCAGGCGAGGGCAATGGAACCCACTCCATGAGAGAATGCCGACCATGAGCGACCCCACCATGACCTCCGACGGCGCCACTACCCACTCCGGGTTTGTGGCGATCGTCGGCAAGCCGAATGTCGGCAAAAGCACGCTGCTCAACAGTTTTCTGGGCACCAAGGTGGCGCCCACCAGCCCGCGCCCACAGACCACCCGCCGGGGCGTGCGTGGCATCTTTACCACCGACACACACCAGATCGTCTTTGTGGACACGCCGGGGCTGCACAAGCCCAAAGACGCTCTGGGCAAATACATGAACCACGAGGTGCACAGCGCCCTGGCAGACGTGGACGTGATCATCTGGGTCGTGGACCTGCGCCACCCCCCCACCGACGAGGACGAGCTGGTGGGCCGGCAGGTGCGCGAGTTGCCCAAGCCCCTCTTTCTGGTGGGCAACAAAACCGACGCCGCCAAGTACCCGGACGAGGCCATGAAGCTTTACCGCGCCCTGCTCGAAGGCCGCGCGGCAGAAACCAGCGAGACGATGCTGTCGGCACAGAACGGCCCCCTGCAGGTGGCCACCCTGCGCGAGCAGATTCTGGACACCCTGCCGGAAAATCCCTTCTTCTACCCGCGCGGCGCCGCCAGTGACCAGAGCCGCGAGATGTGGGCCGCCGAGATCATCCGCGAGGAAGCCATGAAAAAGCTGCGTGAGGAGCTCCCCTACGCCGTGGCCACGCGGGTCAACCGCTGGACCGAGCGCGAGGACGGGCTGCAGCGTATCGAGGGCGAGATCGTGGTGGAGAAAAACGCCCACAAGGGCATGGTTATCGGTTCGGGCGGCAAGCAGCTGCGCGAGATCGGTCAGGCCGCCCGCAAGCAGCTGGAGGTCTTCCTGGACCGCAAGGTCTTTCTGGGCCTGGAAGTCATTGTGATTCCCGGCTGGCGCGAGGACGAGGAAGCGCTGCGCGAACTCGGATACGAGTAAGGACAGGGGCAGTCAGGGAGGCGGTGGCTCAGGCCCCCGCCTCCTGCCTCCTCATGGCGGCCCGCACGCGAAGGGCTTCCTCGTAGAACAGCTTCGTGTGGTACATGCGAATTTTTCCAGTGGCGTACAGCGTCCCGAACTCCACTTCGCTGACAAAGCGCACCTCGCTCACCTCGTGCCCCAGGACCGGCCGGAACACCGAACCCTCCAGCGGCTCGGCCAGCCAGGCGTGCCGCAGCACCAGCACCCCATCCGGAAAACGGCCCAGCAGGGCCCCCAGAAATGTGTTCAGGCGGACGCGCACGCCGGCCTCTTCCCAGGCCTCACGCGTGGCGGTGTCCTGGGGATTCTCGCCGTTCTCGACCGTGCCGCTGGGGATATGCCATAAGCCTGCCTTGCCCATCTGTCCGGGGAGCCCGCGTTCGCGGACCAGCAGAATGTCGCCGGCTCCGTTCAACACCACCACACCGGCCGCCCGGTGCGTGACCGGAACATGCAGTGACTCGCCGAACTGCACCCGCTACCAGCCCTGGCGCCCGCGCAGACCGGTGATGTGGGCAATGTGGTGGCGGCCATGCCAGGCATACATCCCCAGCAGGGTGTCCAGGGTGTAGGTGCGGCCCTGCGCCGGATGGGTCCAGGGGCGGGTCCAGTCATTCACGCCTTCCAGCGTGGCCACCCAGCGGCGGTGCAGGCTCTCCAGCAGGTCCAGGCTGACGCCGACCGGCAGCCGGGCATCCGGCAACTCGGCCCAGAGGGTCTCATCGTAGGGTCTGACATCGGGATTGGTCTCGGTCAGCGTCAGTTTCGTCCGGGTGTACGCGTTCAGGTGGCTGTCGGCCACATGATGCACGACCTGCCGGACCGTCCAGCCACCTTCACGGTAAGGGGTGCCCAGCTGATCGTCCGGCAGCCCTTCTACTGACGCCCGCAGCGCCTGAGGCAGGGCGCTCAGGGCGGCCAGCGCCCCAGACCGTTCCTCCCCGGACAGGCTGAGAGGCGTGGGCATGGGTCCCAGGGGGTAGCGCAGGTCGCTCATACCTGAGTTTCCCCTGCCTGAGGCTCGCCGGGCTGCAGCTCACTAGACTGCAACTCACCGGGCTGCGGCTCACCGGGCTGAACCGCTTTCTTCGTCCAGCGGGTCGCGTCACGCCTTTCGATCTTGTCCATCATGCGCTCAAAACCGCGCTCCAGATCCAGACCCCGCTCGTTGGCCATGCACAGGGTCACGAACAGCAGGTCGGCCAGTTCCATCTCCAGGTCACCCGGATCTTCCCCGGCTTTGGGCTTCTTGCCGTTCTTATGCGAGACCACCCGGGCGATCTCGCCGACCTCCTCGGTCAGGCGAGCCAGCATCAGGAGAGGCGGAAAGTAGCCTTCCTCGAACTGGGAGATAAACGCATCCACACGCTCGGACGCCTGCACGAAGGTCAGCGGTTGACTGGAGGTCATGTCTTCAGGCTAGCGGGCTCGGGCCTCCCATAAAGCCAAAGAACCGCGCCCGATGACAGGTGCGGTCCCAGGCAGGACTAACGGTCAGCGGATGTACAGGAACGTTTCCTGAACGTCGCGGTCGCTGGCGGCATACGGCGTCAGGTAGGCGCTGGTCGCCGCGTTCCACTGGCTGCCGTCATAGGTCCCGCGCAGGATCAGGTCACCCGTGGGGCGCGTGCGCGTGAAGATCGCGCGGACACGCTGCACGCCGCGCGGCGCGGCGACGTTGTAGGTCACGCCGTCCTGCGGACGGGGAAACACGGTGGTGCCGGCGTTCACGTAGACGTTCTGGGCCAGGGTCGTCGCGTAGCCGTTCTGGAGGGCCACCAGGGTCACGTAGCCGGCCGTGCGGGTGGTCAGCTGGAAGCGCACCGCCTCACCCACGAAATACGAACTGCCTTCCCCACGGTCCGGGGCGAAGCGGACAATCAGGTTGCCGGTGCTCCCGGTCAGGGACACATTGGGGCGCACCGTGACCGAGCAGGCACTGAGACCCAGGGTCAGCGTACCGAGGGCCAGGGCAGAGCGGACAGAAAGCTTGCGCATAAGCCCAGCGTAAGATTCATATCTGACCCGAATCTGAGGCCCGTGGCTGGATCGGCTCACCGTCTCCCACCGGGAGCAGGCGTAGCATGGAGCATGTTCCGTCGAGGCGTCCGGAGAGTGGTCCTGAGCCTGCTGCTGGCGCTGCCTGGGGCACTGGCCTCGACAGCGCCGCCGTCCACGCCTCCCCGCTCCGAAACGCCGCAGGGCCCCTATACCACCAACCGATTTTTTGAGGACCTGAAAGAGGGCCAGGTCGCGGCGGTCACGCTTGATGGCGCTGGAAACGCCAACGTAACCCTGCACAGCAGCATGCGTCCCCAGGCGCTGGTGGTTCCGCCCGACGCCACGACCCTGGCACGGATCCGCGCTGCAGACGTACCTCTGCGTATTCTGGCCGGAGGCTCGCCCCTGGGCTGGATCGGTCAGGTCATGCCGCTGCTGGTCACTGCCCTGATTCTGCTGGTACTGTGGCGCTCGTTGCGAGGGCCACAGTCCAACAACACGACGAGTCAGTTTGGGAAGTCGAAGGCGGCGGTGATCAGCGAGGGGCAGGTAAAGCTGAACTTCACCGACGTGGCGGGCTGCGACGAGGCCAAGCAGGAC